>JAUUYW010000098.1 GCA_030590265.1 Candidatus Krumholzibacteriia bacterium | reverse complement strand
CAGGCGAGTTCAAGCCTTGCCCATGTTCCTGAAATAGTTGGGAAAACTATCAGTGAATAAAGCCCGCATTATCCGACTTGTTTTGGCGTTGGCCGTTCTGGCAGGCGCCGGCTGGATGTTGCGCGGTTACATCACCGACGATACCTACATCCACCTTCGTTATGCCCACAACCTGATTGAGCGGGGGGAATTTTCCTTCAATCCGGGGCAAGGCAGTTATGGTGCCACCAGCCCACTCTGGATTTTTGCCCTGGCTTTTCTGCTGAAAATCGGCTTGCCGCCATTTGCCGCGGCCTGGGTCCTGGGATGTGCCTGTGGCCTGGCCCTGATTCTTCTTATGGACAACATTTTGGAGCGTTTGACTTTTCCCCCCATCTGGAAAGGCGCGGTTCTCTTGTTGGCCACGGCCGATGTCTGGTTTCTGCGCTGGACTTTTTCAGGCATGGAAACACCCTTGGCCACGGTCTTTTTACTTTTTTTGTTGTGGCCTTTGGTTTCAGGAAGAGACCTTGGCTGGGGAGTGACCAGAGGAGCACTTTGGCGGCGATATCTTGCCTGGGGAGTGGCTGCCGGACTGGCTGGTTTGGTGCGACCCGAATTTATGGTGTTGGCCCCGCTGGCTCTGCCCTGGCTGCTTGCTTTTGAATACAACAGAGCTGGCAGTGTTGCTGGAAACAGCGGTCGCCACATGGCGCGTCCCCATCGACCAATGCTGGCAGCCATTGTTGGCTGGGCTCTGGTGGTGGTGCCCTGGTTGGCATACGCCTGGCATGCTTTTGGGCGAATAACTCCTGGCACTGCGGCGGCAAAATCTTCAACTGCTTCCGCTTCGGTAACGGAAATTTTGCAATATTTCTTTATGGCCCTGAAGCAACTGGCTGCAACACAGGGAGTGTTGTGGATTGCCGCCATCCTGTTGATTGTTTTGGTGCTGATTCGCAACAGCCGGAATTTGGACTCGATTTGGGATGAGGTTGAAGAAGAAGGCAATCGTTACGCCGAGCAGGGGAAATTGGCCCCGGGCCAGGGGACCTGGTCGGTTTGGGGACCTGTGGCCCTGTTGGGCATCGCCTTTACCTGGTTCGCAGTGCTTCTTGGGGGATATGCCGTCAAGCAGGTATGGATCATTTCCCGTTACGTGAGCCCCTTGGCCCCGGTCCTGCTTCTGGCCCTGGCCCTGATGGCCGAATGGCTCATGAATGGGCAACGGGTTGGTCCGCGGGGGCGCAGGGCAGGCCATGCCATCATGGTTGGAGGAGTGGCGCTGACCCTGCTGGGCAATGTCTGGATTTTTTCAACCCTGGTTGTTCCCCATGCTGAAAAATTCCCACGTGGAGTGCAGGAATGTTATTTGGGCATGGGTGAGTGGTTGAGTGAAAACACCGCTGAAGATGCTGTAATTGCCGCCCTGGATATCGGGGCGGTGGGGTATGCCAGCGAGCGGCGGGTTCTGGATCTGATGGGCTTGGTGAGTCCCGAGATTCTGGAGCTGGGCCGGAGCATCGGTTTTCAGGAAATGGTGGCCAGCGGGGCCTGGCTGGAAACCCGTGAACTGGGCAGCGGTCGGCGTCCCGATTATTTTGTGGACCGCAGTGAGGGCATGCCTCGTTGGGAAGGAAAAACCGTGCACGGAGTGCGTTTTGAATTGATCGATACCTGCATTATTGAAGGTGTTGGGCTGCGGGAACCGCAGCCCTGGACGGTGGCGCTTTATCGCCTGGTTTCGGTGGGCAACAAGGTCAGCGATTCTTCCGGGGGATAGCTCCCGGCCGGCAGTCGTTTGATCACCATCACACTGACATCATCTTCGAAGGGCCGGTTGAGTCCGAATTTTTTGACGGCTGTCATGATGGCCTGAACTATTTCATCCGCACTTTTGTCAAGGTTTTCGGTGATGGTTTCAATGAGTCCTTCACGGCCAAATTCCACGGGAATGACTTCGCTGTCGGGGTCGTTGAGAGCATCGTTGGGCTCATGGCGTTCGGTGACACCGTCGGAAAAAACAACCAGAACTTCCGACGGTTTCATGGTCAGGTAACCACGAGTGTAGGAGGCATCGGGCAATGGTCCGAGCACTGGTCCTGAAACTTTCAACTCATAGACTTTTTTACCAGGAGTGACCAGAAGCGGTGGGCAATGGCCACCGTTGACATAGGTCAGATTTCCCGCGGACTCCAATTCCGCATAAAACAGGGAGATGAACCGACTGGTCAACCCGCTGCGGTGGATCACCTTGTTGAGCCGGGCAACCGTCCCGGTGATTTTTCCCCTTCAGCCTGGCCCATGCGCAGGCCGATGACCACGTCACGCGCCTGCAGGGCGGCTGGCAAGCCATGACCGCTGGCGTCAGCCAACATCAGTCCCAGGACTCCATTCTCCACTTCCTGGATATCGTAAACATCGCCTCCCACCTCTTCGGCCGGGATGCTGACGGCGGCAATATCGAAACCCTCGAAATCAGGCATACGGGCAGGCAGCAGGGATTGCTGAATGATGAAAGCCTGTTTCATCTGACTGGCCAGGGCCTGCTCGCGCAACTTGATGCCCACCGATGCGCGCAGGGTTTCCAAAAGGACCCTCAAGTCGTCTTCGCTGCCGTGGTGGCGAATGCCCAGGCTCAGTATATAAGAGGGATCACGGCCGATGAGGATGGCCGCAGAGTCCACATCGGAGAACTGGGCTTCCACCTGGGGATCGAAGCCAGGGCTTTCAGGAGAGATGACCCACAAACGATGCTCCAGGATATCACGCACCACCTGGTAGTCTTTGCTGACGGTCTTGCCGGTGATTTCGGGGCCGTGGCCGCTGATGCTCTTGATGAGTTTGTAGTCGTTCTCTCGTTCGATATACAGGCGACCACTGACCACACCTCGACTGACGGTGTCATCACTTTCCACGAGCAGATGCAGGATGTCGATGAGAGCCTGTTCGCTGCCTCCGGAATGGTCCACCGTCGCCAAAAGGTTTTCAACGGTTCGGAATAGTTTTTTTTGCATTACTTTCTTTCAGATATTCCTGGTTCAGGTTCGATGGAGATTCAAGGAAGGGTATCACAGCCCTCAGGAACTTTCTTCCCGCAATATCCTAAAACATATCACGGAAACCGCCCCCAAAATTCCAGCCGGCTGGAAAACCCGGCTGTTTCACTGGACGACAAAGGTTCTCAAGCCTATTCTAAAGCAATAATTCCAACTCTCAGCCCTCTCTGAAAGGTCAAACCGTGAGCGACACCGCCAGAATCGATGAATTGCGGGAAAACTACCACGCCATGCGCCAGGAGCTGGCCAAGATCATTATCGGCCAGGAAAGTGTCATCGAAGAAATGATGATTGCCCTTTTTTCCGGGGGCCATGTTTTACTCGAGGGCGTGCCCGGACTGGCCAAAACCCTGCTTATCAGCAGCCTTTCCAGGGTGATGGATCTCAAATTCAACCGCATTCAATTTACACCTGATCTCATGCCCAGTGATATCGTCGGCTCCGAAATTCTGGAAGAGGACCACGGCACCGGACGGCGTGAATTCAAATTCATCAAAGGGCCTATTTTCGCCAATGTGATTCTGGCCGATGAAATCAACCGCACCCCGCCCAAAACCCAGGCCGCTCTTTTGCAGGCCATGCAGGAGAGGGAAGTAACCGCGGGGGGACAGACCTTCACTTTGGAAGCACCGTTCTTTGTGCTGGCCACCCAGAATCCCATTGAGCAGGAAGGAACCTATCCACTGCCCGAGGCCCAATTGGATCGGTTCATGTTCAATGTGATGATCGATTATCCCAGCTTCAGTGATGAAATTGCCATCGTCGAGAGCACCACCGGTGCCGATGAAATCAACCTGGACAAGATCATCGACGCAGCCGGAGTTCTGGCCAACCAGGATATCATCAAACAGGTTCCGGTGGCGGCAAATGTGACCGAATTTGCCGTCAAACTGGTTCGAGCCACCCGTGTTGGCACTGGTGAAGAGGCCCAGGCGGCCAAGGAGTTTCTGGCCTGGGGTGGGGGCCCGCGCGCAGCGCAATACCTGATCAGGGGAGCCAAAACCCGCGCCCTCATCGAAAACCGTCCCACTCCGGATCTGGAAGATATCAGGCGTCTGGCCCTGCCTGTGCTGAGGCACCGGATTGTGGCCAACTTCCACGCCGAAGCCGAAAGCATCAGCAAAGACAAAATCATCTCCATGATTCTGGATGAGGTTTCTTCGTGAGCCAAACCCTGCTCACACCGGATCTCATCAGCCAATTGGGGCGCATGGACATGGTTGCCCGTCTGGTGGTGGAAGGTTTCCTGACCGGCTTGCACAAAAGTCCCTATCATGGTTTCAGCGCCGAGTTTGCCGAATACCGTCAGTACATTCCCGGCGAATCGGTGGCCAACATCGACTGGCGGGTCTATGCCAAAAGTGATCGTCACTATCTGAAGGTGTTCACCGAAGAGACCAACCTGCGCGGAACCATCCTGATGGATTGTTCCGCCAGCATGGATTATTCGGCCAACCCGGACCGGCTCACCAAAAAAACCTATGCTGCCTATATGGCGGCTGCCCTGACCTATCTTTTGCTGCGTCAGAACGATGCAGTAGGTTTGGTTACTTTTGATGAAGAACCTCTCCAGAGGGTTCCCACCCGCAGCATGCGCAAACAGCTTTTTCAGGTGTTGAAGGTGCTGGATAAGTTACCGGAAGGTAAAGGCACCAGGCTGGGTCATGTGCTGCATCGGGTGGCCGAGCGAGTGCATCGTCGGGGGCTGGTCATTCTCTTCAGTGATCTCATGGATGATGCGGACAAAATTCTCGATGGCCTGAAACATTTTTGGCACCAGGGACACGAGGTTTTGGTTTTCCAAATCCTGGATCCCAGGGAAATCGACCTGGATTTCAGCGGTGAAGTGGAGTTCGAATCCCTGGAGCACCCCGGGCGAAAGGTTCGCATTGAACCGGCCCATATGCGGTCGGGTTATCAGGAGCGATTCCAGGCTTGGCAGGATTATTTGCGCCGAGAGTGCCGACGCCAAAAAATTGATCTGGTGCCCATCACAACCGATACCCCTTTCGACAAGGGTCTCGGGCTTTACCTGCAAAAAAGACGGCGGATGTATTGATGCCAATCAGTTTTATCAATCCAGCGTTGCTCTTTGGCGGCTTGGCGGCATCATTGCCGGTGATCATTCATTTCCTCAGTCGGAAAAAAGTTCAGAAACAGAAATTCAGCGATTTGCGCTTCCTGAACGAAGTGCAGGCCCGGCAGGCCCGCAGCCTGGGCATTCGTCGCTGGCTGCTTTTGTTGCTGAGGGTGCTGGCCATCCTGGCCATTGTGGTGGCAATTTCCGGGCCCCGCTGGGGTGGTCTGGCCTCGGGTTCCGCGGGATCCCGCAGCCTTATTTTTATCATCGACAACAGTGCCAGCATGAACACCCGGCAGGATGAAGGTTCCCGGCTGGAAAAAGCCATCGCCGATTGTTCCGGCATGATGCAAACCCTTCCTGCAGAGACATCGGTGCAGGTGATTGTTGCCGGCAGCCGAACCGGTTCCCTTTTTGGCGACTGGCTGCCCGCCGGCACCGGGGTGGTGGCTGGACTCACTTCCATCAGGCCCAGTGATGGGACCTTTGATTTGACCCAGGTTATCCAGGAAACGGCAACTCTGGTGGCCCGGGCCCCCAGCCAACCGGTGGATGTGGTGCTCATCAGCGATTTTCAACAGAATCCCTTGCCCAATGATTTGCAAAATGTGGCTGACCGTCTTTTGGCGGCGGGAACTGCTCGCATCATCACGCACCATGTGGGAGGAGCCACCGCTGGCGGCGGCATTCAGGAAGTTGTTCTGCCCCAAAGGGCCCTTCAACGAGGTGAAAGCGCTGACTTGAGAGCCCTGGTCACCAGCCATCTTCCCGATCAGGTTTTCAGCCTGGAATTGGACGGCCAACAAGTGGCTGAGGCCGTTCTGGCCGAGCCTTCCAACACCCCGGTTCCTCTGGTTTTTTCAATTTCGGTGCCTGGTCCTGGATTGCATTCCGGATATATCCGCAAACCCAGTGATGCTTTCGGGTCCGATGACGAACGCCCCTTTGTCTTGACCGTGCCTTCGGTCCTTACAGTTCTGCTGGTTCACGGACCCGATCGCGCTGTGGACCCTCTTGCCGGCCGCGGCGGTTGGCGATACCTGGCCGAAGCCCTTGCCCCTGGCACTCAGGATGGAATTTTCCGGGTGAAGGATGTTTCCAGTATTGATTTGACCAGTGGTGATTTGTCTGCTTCCACCGTGGTTGTTTTTGTTGATCCGGAACCCCTTGGCCGCCGGACCAGCGAGGCCTTGCGCCTTTGGCTGGAAACTGGTGGCGTGGCAGCCTTTCTGGTGGGCGAATCCACCCTTGCCGGTTACCTCGACTCTTCTCTTATGCCCTTGCTGGGGTTGGCCTCGGGAGTTGAAGCAGTTTCTCTGCAACCCGGCCAGCATCAACGAGTCAGAGTGCTTGACCCAGGACATCCCATTTTTGCCGGGCTGGGCCCGGAAGCCATCACTACTTTTGAGGACATCACCTGGAATCGCTGGTTGAAAGTGCCTGCGGGAAATGCTGGTGTGGTTCTGGAATTGGCCGATGAGTCGCCTCTGTTGTTGAGCGGTGAATTGGGTGCGGGTCGATTTGTGCTGATGCCATTCAATTTGCTTCCTTCCTCGGGAAAGATGGCAGCCAGTCCCATGGCCCTGCCCTTTTTTCAACGATTGGTATCCTGGTTGGCCACTGGCGGATTGCGCTCTGCTGCTGTCAATACCAACGTGGGACAGAGGGCTTCCGTCATTCCGGTGCCTGGAACTTCTGCCATAACCCTGGAAAATTCCGCCCAGCTTATGATTCTGAATCAAAACGGTGAGCCGGGCCAAAATGCCGATCTGGTTTGGCAGGGTGATACTCCCAGGCTGCTGGGCGATGTGATGGACAGGGCCGGTTTTGTGACCTTTTTGTCCGGACGCGATACTCTGGGTATTGTGGCGGCCCAGGTTCCCGCTGAAGAGTCGATCATCGGCCTATGGGAACCGGCAGACTGGGCTCGTCAGTTGGATCTGTTTGGCCTTGAGGTGCGAGGACAACTGGGATCCGGCCAGGATGCCAACCTGTTGGCCACCCTCAATGGCCGGGATTTGGCGCCCTGGTTCTTTGCTTTGGCCCTGCTCTTGCTTTTGACGGAGCTCTTTGTGGGCCGGGGTGTGAACAGAAGTGGGTAGGGTGGTTACCCTGCATAACTCTTGCCACTGTTGAATTCAGAATTCCTTGTATTATATTTCATTTGAGTTTCATTGGTTCAAGTAAACAGGACCAATTGCCTCCATCTAGCGGATTCACCGCTTCAATGCGGTGCCCTTTTTCCAACAGGGAGAGAGCCCCATGTGGGATTATTCGGATAAAGTGTTCGACCATTTCATGAACCCTCGAAATGTGGGTGTGGTGGAAAATCCCGATGGTGTGGGGGAAGTGGGTTCCATGGCCTGCGGTGATGCTCTGCGTCTGACCTTTCGGCTGGATGAAAACGAACGCATTGCCGAAGCAAAATTCCAGACTTTCGGCTGTGGTAGCGCCATTGCTTCAAGCAGCGTGCTGACCGAAATGCTCATCGGCAAGACCCTCCAGGAAGCCTCCGCCATCACCAACGAACATATTGCCGAGGAACTGGACGGCCTGCCCAGGGAAAAAATGCATTGCTCGGTGATGGGCCGCGAGGCTCTCGAAGCAGCCATGATCGACTATTACAAGAAACTTGGACGCGGGGTTCCCTGCGATCTCATCAAACAAAGCACCATCATCTGCCATTGTTTCAGCGTGACCAAAGATACGGTGAAAGACGCCATCTTCAACCATCGTCTCGAGACCATTGAAGATGTGACCAACCATACCAAGGCTGGTGGCGGATGCAAGGAATGCCACCACGACCTGGGTGATCTGTTGCGCGATTGCTGGGACAAAATCGAAAACGGACAGGACACGGGCACGGTGGCGGCTCAAAGTCCCGAAGCGGTAGAAGGCACTGGTGGCTTGCAATCCCTCGGGTCCTTGCCCGAGAAGAAGGCTGGACCCAAACCAGTGGACCATGAACCCAAAGATGCTGCCATGGTGGCCCGGATCCAGGAACTGATGGATCAGGATATTGCCCCAAATCTGCATCGTGATGGTGGCGACATTGAATTTGTGCGCTTCAACGACAACCGGGTTTATGTGCGACTGACCGGTTCCTGCGCTGCCTGCCGTTCCAGTGAATTGACCATCAAAAATGTTGTCGAAGCCCAACTGCACGAATTTATCAGCGAAGATCTTCAAGTGATCGAGGTGGCACAATGATGAGCGCTTCAGGCAAACGAATGAACCTGATGGAGGGGATGCCTCCGCTGCCCGATAACCCGATCTACCTGGACAACAATGCCACCACTGCTGTGGCCCCTGAAGTGATCGAGATGATGCTGCCGCTTTTGACCGAACACTACGGCAACCCATCGAGCATGCACTCATTTGGAGCCCGGGCCGGTGATGCCATCAGTGCGGCCCGAGATCGCATCATGGCTTTGGTGGGTGCTTCGCTGAGCAATGAAATTGTTTTGACAGCCGGCGGAAGTGAAAGCGACAACCTGGCCATCGTCGGCACCTTGCGGGCCTACCCGGAAAAAAAGCATTTGATCACCACCACTGTGGAGCATCCTGCGGTGCTGGGTTTGTGCCGGGACCTGGAACAGCGCCATGGTTATGAAGTGACCTACTTGAAGGTCGATGAATTGGGTCAGCTGGATCTGGACGAATTGCGCGACAGTTTGCGCGAAGATACAGCTGTGGTTTCCATAATGCAGGCCAACAATGAAACCGGCGTCCTTTTCGACACCGAAGCCATGGGGCAAATTGTCAAAGCCAACGGTTCGGTGTTCCATGTGGACGCTGTGCAGGCGGCAGGGAAACTGCCATTGGATATGCAGAAAAGTTGCATCGATTTATTATCGATTTCCGGGCATAAACTGCACGCACCCAAAGGGGTGGGGGCTTTGTTTGTGCGCAAGGGCACCAAAATTCGTCCTCTCATTGTGGGTGGCCATCAGGAACGAGGGCGTCGGGCCGGCACCGAGAATGTGGCTTCGGTGGCTGGTTTTGGTATGGCCTGTGAATTGGCTCAGGGTGGGATCGAACATGAAAACACCGTGGTGCGCGGGATGCGCGATCATCTGGAAAAATTATTGCTTGCAGCCATTCCAGACAGTAAGCTGAATGGGGTGCCGGATAATCGTTTGCCCAATACTATGAACATCAGTTTCAACTATATCGAAGGTGAAGGGATCTTGCTTTTGCTGGATCGAGTGGGAGTGGCCGCCAGCAGCGGTTCTGCCTGCACCAGTGGCAGTCTGGAGCCTTCGCATGTGCTGCGAGCCATGGGCATTCCCTTCACCCAGGCTCACGGTTCCATCCGTTTTTCTCTTTCGCGGTACAACAAAATGGAAGAGATGGATTATGTGGCCGCTGTGCTGCCGCCCATCATTGAACGACTGCGGATGATCACGCCCTTCAATGAAAAAAGGGCCACTTTTTAAGAACTGAAAGTTGAACCATGTCCGAAAATATCGACACACATCATCGCGCTCTCCAGGTGAATCTCGATCCCCGATTTTACGGTACTTTTGCGGAAATCGGTGCTGGGCAGGAGGTTGCTCGGTGGTTCCTGCACGTGGGCGGAGCAGCCGGCACCGTTGCCAAGACCATGTCAGCCTACGACATGAAATTCAGTGACGATATATACGGTGAGGGTAGCCGTTATGTCTCCCGCGAGCGCATTATGGCCATGCTGGATCACGAATACGATCTACTCATCAAACGTCTTGACGAGAAACGCGGTGATCAAACCAGTTTTTTCGTGTTCGCCAACTCAGTCT
>JAUUYW010000493.1 GCA_030590265.1 Candidatus Krumholzibacteriia bacterium | reverse complement strand
TTTGTCGGATCCGCTATTTCTGGATGATGCGTCGGATGATGCGTCCGATGATGCACGAAATGCTACTTTGCTGAAATCGGGCAGACGACTCATGACTGCACCTCCAAATTCTTGGCAAGTTTTCCCAGAACATCCAGGATGTTACTGCGCATGTTGATGGACTGGTCCAAGCCAATCTCAGTCAATTCGGCCAACTGATCGGCAGATCCACCGGCCATAATAACCTTCGGAGGTGGCGACAAGGCCAGCAAACCTCTGAGAGTATCGGCGGCAAGGTCAGCGTAGGTTTTGTCCAGACCCACCAGCACAACCACTGGAGCTCTGGATTCTTCGGCAGCCTTTGCGGCGGTGTCCGCATCGGTGAAAAATCCTGTCTCTTGCACCTCAAACCCACCTACCTGGAAAAAACCACGTGTGAAATCGAGGCGAGGCATGTAACGAGCGATATCCCCAAGACAGGCGGCAAACACTCGTCTCTGTTTTTGCAGGGCAGCCACTTGTCGGCGCAGGTCCTCAAAAGGTTCCGCGTCACGACGCAGTTCGATGGTGCGAACCGACAGATCTGAATCCGAATCATGGCGCAGAATACCTGTTAGCTCACCTAGAGTGGCGCCATGGCCGGCGGCATCACACAAAAGACCGAGCAGCTCACTACCGTCTGCATCCATGATCTTTTCCAGTCGTCCCAGCACCAACAAATGCTCATCCTGAGCTCCGCTAGTGCGCATTTTTTTCATAGCCTCAGCTCGGCGGATGTGCAGATTGGGGTGATCAACCTTGAACCTCACCCGATCATTTTCCTGGAGATTGGCATATTGGTTGGTGCCCACCAGCACGTCCTTGCGGGTGGCCAATCGAGATTTGCGCAACTCGGCTGCGGCCTCCACTTGATCTTGCACCCATCCGGCCTTCAAGCATTCGATGATGCCCCCGGTAGCTTCAATTTCCTGGAAAATACTCCAGGATTTTTCTGCCAAATCCCTGGTCAGGCTTTCCACATACCAGGAACCCCCTGCAGCGTCCCGCACCTGATCAAAATGACACTCATGGGAAAGCACCAATTGCACATTGCGCGCAATGCGGCGACTGAATTCATCAGGCAAACTGTCCATCTCGTCAAAAGGACTCACATGCAAACTGTCCACACCGCCAAAGACAGCGCTCATGGCCTGGGTCGTCACCCGCAACATGTTCACATGAGGATCGAGTCGGCTTTGAGTGCGACGGCTGGTGCGGGCGTGAATTTTGGCTTCGGAAGCGACCTCCGGACATCCGGCAGCATCCAGAATGTCAGACCACAGAAGACGCAAAGCGCGCACCTTGGCGATCTCCATGAAAAAGTCGGAACCGATGCAGAGGTGGAATTGAATCCGCGCGGCAGAGGTTTCCGGGTCAAGACCGCGTTGCTCCATGGCCTTCATCATTTGCACGGCTGAGGATAATACCAGAGCTAAAGATAGAGCGCTGTCAGCCCCTCCATTGTGCCAGGGATCTTCGTGCACCGGCAGGGTTTTCAAGAATGGTGCTTCCAGGGCTGACCAGCGGGAGATGGTGGCCAATTCATCGTAATGACGGTTCAACTCCAAAGGAAGTTGACCCTCTTGAGCCAAACCGAATACAGGATCACTGCCGAGGCATCCACTCAATTTGCTGGGGGATTTTCCCTGTTTTTTAAGCATCGCCAGAAGCAACGCAGCCACCGGCAGCGCTGCCGACCCGGTTTGGACAAACAAAGGTGTGGTTTCCAGATCAACACCGTCGAGAGAAACTTCGAGATCGGTCATTGATGCAATGGAAGTGCCCTTGGCACCAACCAAATCGGCAGAACATTGATCCGGATCCAGCCCCATAAGCCCCGCCTTGTCCAGGACCAGGTTCACTGCCGTTTGTCCCCGTCGAAGATCAGAGCGCAGGGCAATGTTGAAGTCTTCAGCGGTGGGCAAAGGAATTTCCTGGGCTATGATCCAGGCGTTGGATTTTTCTGCAGCAGCTTGGTTGCCCCGCAAGTGAGGCCATTGGCCCGGCAGATTTTGAGCACAGGGCAAATTGTCGGTATCCACCTTGGTGTACATGCCGGCAACGGTGAGCCCCTCCACTGTTTTGGTGAACATTTTTTTGGCGAAAGGGGCACCTTTGAGCAGGCGTTCCACTTCCTCGCGCCATTGTTCGAGAGTTGGCGTGCTGAACTGTTCAAGCAGGCTGTTTTCGGGAGCTGATGGCTGACCCTGTTTGTTCATGTCAGAACCTTGGTTTGTCCGGGTTTTCCGGATGGTATGGTCAATTGGCTGGTCCTGAATCTAGTTCGATTCAGGGACGATAGCCATGGGATTGCTGCAGTGGAGTGTAAGATGGCCAACGCCGGATTGGAAAGTCAAGCGTAGCCAACAAAAAGTTAAAAAAATAACAAGTGGGTTGTGCCGCGGAGAATGTTGCTGGTTCAAAATCCGGTCTGGTTTTTGCGAAATAACTGGAAAACA
>JAUUYW010000320.1 GCA_030590265.1 Candidatus Krumholzibacteriia bacterium | reverse complement strand
TGCCGGTGGGTTCACTGCCATGGCCGCCCCTTCCACCGTGCATTTGCGCCGAATTGTTCCGGTGGCCGAACGTCGGAGCGGTCATCCTGACGTTACCCTTTTGGACGTTCCATTTGACGCAGTCAAAATGCAGTCCATATCCGGCGAGCCTTTTTTAATCTCGGATGGATGCCAGGTGTTCGTTGATACCATTGATGAACGTATGGAAAACTGGGTAGAGGTCATCGGCAGTGTCAAACAACCTGGTATTTATGAATTTCGCCCGGGTATGAGGGCAGCTGACCTGATCACCATTGCCGGCGGTTTGTGGCCGGATGCCCTGAATGAAAGGGCTACCATCGATCGAACCAGCCATGACCGCAGGTTGCAATCCTTGTCCTTCAACCTGGATCGTGAATTGAACGGTGCAACCGATCCGGTTTTGTTGCAGGCCATGGATAAATTGCAGGTTTACTCCCGCTGGGATGTGCAGGAAAGGCCCCAGGTTCATATCACAGGCGAGGTCTTCGAAGAAATTTCAGTGGACCATCGTGAGGGAATGACCCTGCGAGATCTGGTGCTCAAGGCCGGTGGGTTGAAGCAAAGTGCGGATATGTTTGAAGCTGAAATCAACCGGGTTCGGATGGATGCCGTGCGCAGTCTTGACATGGTCCATCGCCCCAACCAAACCATTGAAGTGATCCAGGTTTCCCTGGGCGAAGGCTTTCTGAATGCGGAAAATAGTACTCTGCTGATGCCTTATGACCGGGTGGCCATTCGCAAGATGCCCTGGTGGGAATTGCAACGGACCGTCACTCTCAGTGGTGAAATTTTTTATCCTGGTGTGTTCAGTCTTGAACGCCAGGACGAAAGAATTTCATCCATGATTTCCCGGGCCGGAGGTTTGAAACCGGATGCCTACCTGTTGGGGGCGCGTGTGGTTCGCCAACAGGACGGTGTGGGAAATATTGCCATCGATTTGATGCAGGCCTTGACCAATCCCGGCAGCCAATATGATTTGGTGCTGCAGGATGGCGATCAGATCCTCATTCCCGACAACATGCATACCGTCAAGGTGGTGGGGGAAGTCGGTTTCCCCACGAGCCTGATTTTTGAGGATGACAAGGATATCGACTATTATGTGAACCGGGCCGGTGGCTATCTTGAACTGGCGGACGAAAACAAGGCCCGGGTGGTCTGGCCCAACGGAGCCAGCTTTCCCAACAAAGGCGGATCGAGGGTCGTTGCCGGATCAACCATCATTGTTCCCCTCAAACCACCACCAGAAGGGCCGACCAAACTGCAAACCATGAGGGAAATCACTGGAATTCTGGCTGGATTAGCCACGGTTTGGCTGGTGATTGAAGCAACCACACGTTGACAACAGTTTCGCATGTTCTGTCTTTTTACTTGCGATTTGGTGCTGGAATATTCTATCATTGGCTGAGATTGTTTGGCACCAATCTTCAGTATTCATAGGGAAAATCCTTTGGGAGATAACAAATGAGCAACGACAACCACAATTCAAAGGGCCTGGATGGTCTGCGGGGGATTCCTGCAGATGAATTGTTGCGGATGCACCGCATGATGGTTCGCATCCGCAGTGCCGAAGAAAAAATTGCGGATCTTGTTCGGGATGAAAAAATCGATGATGAAGGAAACCTCGTCTACGATGATCAGGGCAAGGTTGTGCGGCTGCAAAAGGAAGTGGTCTGTCCGGCCCACCTTTATTCTGGGGAAGAAGCCATCGCCGTTGGTGTTTGTGCCCACCTGAATGATGAAGATTATGTTTTTGGCGCCCACCGTTCCCATGGTCATTATCTGGCCAAAGGCGGCGATCTTCAGGGTATGATGTCCGAAATTTTCGGCAAAGCCACCGGTTGCGCCCGGGGGCGTGGCGGGTCCATGCATCTGGTTCAGCCGGATATCGGTTTTCCTGGAACCACGCCCATTGTGGGCTCTTCCATCAGCCATGCGGTGGGTGCGGCCATGCGCGCCCACATCAAGGGCGAAACACGGGTTGCCGTCTCCTTCTTTGGCGACGGAGCCACGGAAGAAGGCCGATTCCACGAAAGCCTGAACCTGGCTGCCGCCATGAAGTTGCCCGTGGTTTTTGTTTGTGAAAACAATCTTTATTCCAGCCATGTTCGCATTGAACAGCGACGTTCAACCGATACCATCGTTGGGCATGCCAAGCCATTCGGAATTCCCGGGGTCCGCATTGACGGCAACAATATTTTCGAGGTTCACGAAGCCGCAGCCACCGCTATCGAACGAGCTCGCAGTGGTGCCGGACCGACCTTGATTGAAGCCCGCACTTATCGCATCCACGGCCATGTGGGCGCCAATCTCGATTTGGAAAAGGGTTTGCGCAACCGAATGGAATTCGATTTCTGGCGGGATATGGATCCCATCGATCAACTGGAAAATCGCCTGGTTTCCAGTGGAATGCTCACCGCTGAGCGGGCTCTTGAGATCCACAATGAAGAAAAACTGGGTGTGGAAAAAGTTGTGGAAATTGCCCGCACCGATCCCTGGCCTCATGAGTCGGAACTTCTGCGGTACACCACAAGCAACATCAGCCATCCGGTGCCCATCGCTCCTGCTGCTTTGCGGGTGGATGCCGACGGTCAGCAGGTGGATCATGACACCATCAACATTGGCGATGCCATTCGGGAAGCCACCGAGCAGTTGATGGATGTTGACGATAGTTATGTCATCATCGGCCAGGGGGTCAACAGTCCCTGGTATGTTGGCAACACCGCCACCGGCCTCTTCAAAAAATTCGGTCCCAAGCGGGTCATCGATACGCCCATCAGTGAAGATGCGGTATCCGGAGCTACTGTCGGCATGGCCATGGTTGGCATGCGACCCATGGTGATTCACCCCCGAGTGGACTTTGCCCTGTTGGGCACGGAACAATTCCTGGGGCAGGCCGCCAATTGGTATTACATGACCGGTGGCAAAGTCAGCATCCCCATGGTGGCCCGGCTCATTGTCAACCGTGGCGGAGAACAGGCAGCCCAGCACTCCCAGAGCCTGCAAGCCATTTTTGCCCACGTGCCTGGTCTTAAAGTTGTCATGCCATCCAACGCTTACGATGCCAAGGGTTTGTTGGTTGCCGCTTTGCTCTCAAATGATCCTGTGGTCTAT
Organism: Candidatus Krumholzibacteriia bacterium; assembly: GCA_030590265.1. Classification (GTDB taxonomy): domain Bacteria; phylum Krumholzibacteriota; class Krumholzibacteriia; order LZORAL124-64-63; family LZORAL124-64-63; genus LZORAL124-64-63. The sequence continues at coordinate 1,182 of JAUUYW010000320.1, read as the reverse complement.
ATTGATGACCGCTGGGCTTACAACAATTCCAGTGAAGTCCCCCGTGAACTGTACACCGTGGAATTAGGCAAAGGCGTGGTCAGGCGGTGGGGTAGCGATTTGACCATTGTGGCCACCAGTTATCTTAATCCCATGGCCATTCAGGCTGCTGAAGAACTGGTGGACGAGGGTCTGGATGTGGAAGTCATCGATCCTAGAACCCTCAAGCCTCTGGATACGGATATCATTCTCAAATCTGTTGCCAAAACCGGAAAATTGTTGGTGGCTGATGGCGGTTGGGATGCCTATGGTTTTACAGCGGAAGTTTCTGCGGTTGTGGCAGCCAGCCAGGTGGTTTCCCGATTGCGGGCGCCGGTGGCTCGCCTCGGCTTGCCCGAATGTCCGGCTCCCATGAGTGCTCCCCTGGAGAAAAACTATTTTATTGATCTGACCCGTTTGAAAGGGGAGATCAGGAACTTGCACCAAGCTGTTTTTGGTGATCAAATTCGGGAGGTCACTGACCAATCCCGTCGCGCGAGTTCGGAATAGGCTCACTTTTTCCCCGGAACCTGGATCAGGATCCGGGGACCTTATCTTGGTCAGGCAGTTAAATAATTCTTGCATATTTGCAGCAGTTGGGCACACTGATTGCGGATGTGGGGGAGAATCAGGCGCCAAAAGGTGTCTGTAGCTTGGGTGTCACATACCATCGAGGATTTCTTTGGCTCAAAACAAACAAAACGAACACCGAGCGGGTCGTATCGTCAATTTCCTGACCCGTGTAACAGGTGTGTACAGCCCGTGGATCGAAAGATTGCGGGGGCACCGCCTGTTGCTGTGCCTTTTGTTGTGTGGCGGAGTTTCTGCGGTTTCTTTTTTGATCAGTTTTGCAATCCGGTTTGAGCTTTCTCCCTTGGATGCTTCTTACCTTTCCTGGCATAATTGGTACGCCAACACAGTTTTTCTGGTGATTGGTATCCGTTTGGCCTCATTTTATATGTTCGGTATGCATCGTGTTACCTGGCGATATGTGGGGGTTCACGATGTCATACCGGTTTTTCTATCCATACTGGTCAGCACTGCTGTAATCGTGCCGGTAGTACTTTTAAAATGGGATAACTTCTTCCCCCGCAGCGTTTTGATCATCGATGCCGTGATATGTTTTCTGCTGCTCGGTGGGATGCGTTTCAGCTTCCGCCTTGT
>JAUUYW010000203.1 GCA_030590265.1 Candidatus Krumholzibacteriia bacterium | reverse complement strand
GATGTGGGACGGCCCTGGTTCATCTGGCGCATTCCCATCAGCGTGGGCAAGTGGAATCTGGATTCGGCCCTGCTGGAAGTTGCCCTCTGTGTCATGGCCTACATGATGGTGCTGTGGATCGAGTTGTCACCGGCCTTCCTGGAAAAATGGTCCGAAAGTTCCAACAGTGGCTGGGCCAACTTTGCCCGTGGGCTGGGCAAGTTCATGGACAAGGCCTTGATCTGGTTAATCGCACTGGGAATAGTGCTGCCCACCATGCACCAGTCATCGTTGGGCTCGGTAATCATGCTATCCGGTCATAAGTTGCACGGACTCTGGCACACCGGCTGGTTACCCTTCCTTTTCCTGGTTTCCTGCATTGGCATGGGTTACGCCATGGTGGTGATGGAATCGACCTTGTCGAGTCGGGCTTTCAACCGTCAGCGCGAGGACAAGATGCTGGCCTCCCTTTCGGGGGTGATTTCCGGACTCTTGTTTTTCTTCCTGCTTTTCCGATTTGGCGACATCCTGCTCCAAGGCAAGGGTGGGCTGCTGTTCAGCAGCGGTCTGTTGAGCATCATGTTCTGGATAGAAACATTGCTGTTTCTGCTTCCGGCCATCGGCCTGGCCACGGGCCAGGGCCGGAAAAATCCGGGCTGCATGTTCCGGGCAAGTTTCATGATCATTCTATCGGGCACCCTGTATCGCTTTGACGCCTACATGGTGGCCTACAATCCCGGCCCGGGCTGGCATTACTTCCCGAGCGTTCCTGAAATTGTCATCACTCTGGGCCTTGTGGCCCTGGAGATCCTGATATTCATCCTCCTCGTTAAGCAATTCCCAATTCTCAGCGGCACTTCCCGTGTGCCTGCTGAGGGGAAGTAAGGGGCCAATATGAGCAAGCGAATCATTGTTGATCCGATCACTAGAATAGAAGGCCATCTGCGCATTGACGTGGAAGTTGACGGAGGCAAGGTGACCAAAGCCTGGTCTTCGGGCCAGATGTGGCGCGGCATAGAAAATATTCTGCTGGGCCGGGACCCCCGCGATGCCTGGCTCTTTACCCAGCGTTTTTGCGGGGTGTGCACAACGGTTCATGCGGTGGCTTCAGTGCGGGCGGTGGAGAATGCCGTCAAATGTGAAATACCATTGAACGCCCAATACATCCGCAACCTGATCCTTTGTGCTCATGCCATGCACGACCATATCGTGCACTTCTTCCATCTGTCGGCCCTGGACTGGGTGGATGTGGTCTCGGCCCTGAAAGCCGACCCTGCCGCTACGGCCAAATTGGCCCAGAGTCTCTCTCCCTGGCATCGCAACAGTGTGCAGGAATTCACTGCGGTGCACGCCAAGTTGAAGGGTTACGTGGAGCGTGGCCAGCTGGGTATTTTTGCCAACGGCTACTGGGGTCACAAGGCCATGAAGCTGTCACCCGAAGTGAACCTGCTGGGGGTGAGTCATTACCTGCAGGCCCTGGATTATCAGCGCACGGCCAATCAGATTGTCACCATCCTGGGTGGCAAGACGCCGAACATCCAGAACCTGGCGGTGGGTGGTGTGGCCAATGCCATCAACCTGGACAACCAGTCCACCATCAACATGAACACCCTGTTCACCATCAAGAACCTGCTGGACGAGATGCAGAGTTTCATCAAAGACGTATACCTGACCGATGTGTGCGCCATTGGCGCCATGTACCCGGACTGGCTGGGTTATGGCGCGGGGGTGACCAACTACCTGGCGGTTCCGGACCTGCCCCTGGACACCAAGGGCACGCAATTTGATTTGCCCGGTGGCACCATCATGAATGGTGACCTGGACACCTTCAAACCGATCAATACATTTGAAGACAAGTACTTTGCCGACAACATTACCGAAGGAATCACTCATTCCTGGTATGAAGGTGACTGGGAGAAACACCCTTACGAAGAAGACACCACACCCAATTACACGGACTTCGAGGAGGACGGCAAATACAGTTGGATCAAGTCGCCACGCTTCCAGGACGAGGTCATGCAGGTGGGTCCGTTGGCTCAGGTGCTGGTCGGATTCAAGAGCGGTCACGAGCTGACCGTGAAGCATTTGACCTGGGCCATCGAATTGGCCAGCAAGGTGGCCGGCATCCAGATCCAGCCCAAACATCTGCACTCCACTCTAGGCCGTCATCTGGCCCGGGCGGTGCGCACGGCCGTGATTTGCGATCTGGCCCAAAAACACTGGCAGTTGTTGGTGGAAAATATTGCTTCCGGCGATGTGGCAACTTTCAACAAACCGGAGTTCAGTGGTCACCAGATGGGCTTCGGTTTCCACGAAGCACCTCGTGGGGCGCTGTCCCACTTCGTGGTCATCGACAACGGCAAGATCAGCAACTACCAGGCGGTGGTTCCTTCGACCTGGAACGCTGGTCCGAGGGACGCAAAAAACCGGCCGGGGCCCTACGAAGCCTCACTGGTGGGTAACCCCATTGCCGATCCTGAAAAACCGCTGGAAGTTCTGCGGACCATCCACTCCTTCGATCCATGCATCGCCTGCGCTGTGCATGCCCTGGATGTGGAAGGGAACGAATTGGGTTGCGTTCGGACCCTCTAGTTTGCTTCGGCGATTGAATACATGGGGGCGCGTTTGGCGCCCCCTTTCTTCGATTGAATCAACAACACGGGAGTGATTTCTTGCAGGTAGCTATCTTCGGATTGGGCAATGTTCTCATGGGTGACGACGCCCTCGGCCCTCACGTCATCGCGCATCTCACGGCAGGATATGAATTTCCTCCCGAGGTCGAAATCGAAGATCTGGGCACACCCGGATTGGACATGCATCCCCATCTTGCCGGACACGATGTATTGATCCTGGTCGATGTGGTCAAGAGCCAAGGTGATGCTGGTGAACTGAAGCTTTACAATAAGGAGGAAATCCTTAAGCATCTTCCTGGACCACGGGTCAGTCCGCATGACCCAGGTGTCAAAGAAGCCTTGCTGGGGTTGCAGTTTGCGGGGACCGATCCGAACGAGGTCTTGTTGGTCGGAGTCATTCCCCACAACACCTGCGATCTGGAAGTAGGTCTTTCACCGGAAGTGCAGGCTGCCATCCCTGGAGCCATTGCGGCTGTCATCAATGAATTGGACAGGCTCAGATTGGCGGCCACCTCACGCCAACCCGCTCAGGAGCCCGATATTTGGTGGGAAAAGGAGACCTCATGAGTCAGCCAATCGCCTGGAAGAAACTGGAGCGTTGGGGAATCATTCTGGTGGCCCTGCACAGTTTTCTGGTCGGTGCCCTCATGCTTTTCTTTCCCCATTGGACCCTGAAATTTGCCGGTTGGGAAAATGTAGATTACGTCTTCTTCGTCCGGCAGTCGGGAGCTTTTCATTTTGTGGTGGGACTGGGTTATCTGGTGGAATACTGGCGCAATCAATCCATCAGTCTGCTGGTTGTCGCCAAGATCACGGCGGTGGTCTTCCTGTTGACTCTCAGCCCTTGGGCTGATGCCTGGGCCATTCTCTTCAGCGGCATCACTGACGGGATGATGCTGGTGGGGATGGTTGTTGTTTACTGGATGGCCAAGCGTTCAATCAAAGGCCAATCATAGGGGACAACCCGGGCCTGTTTCCGATGGGCCCAAAGGCTGCTCCGACAACATTTTTTCCGGTAGCAGTTCATCGATCCTGTCCGTTACCTGATCGATGCCGAACTGGATGGTCATGGATATGCAGGTGGGCGTATAGGGGCGCATGTCATGGGCGTCCGGATCCTTATCCAAGACATCCAAACATACCTCGTTGAGTGTTTCCAATGCCCCCACAAGCTCATCTCCCTTGAAGCCTTCCGCTATGCGACGATCTGCCAGATCCCGGCAGTAGGACATGAAGTCCGCCTTGACCCGCAGCCTGATGGCGTTGCGCAGGTTGCGCATGATCACACGTTCGTTCCAGTGATGTTCCTTGTCATCCATGGATTTGTAACTGGGGTATTTGTTTTTGATGGCTTCAATGAAGGTTTCGGCGATCTCGTCCTTGTGCTTCTCCAGCAGCGAGTGAATTTTCAGATTGGGTCGGATCCGCACCTGTTTCATGGACTCACGATTGATTCGAGTCCACTCCACCGGATCGTATTTTTGGTTCTCAATCAGAAAGGGCATGCGAAACAAAACATCCAGGCGATCACGGGGCTCCCAACCCAGTCTGGCCCTGGTTCGTGAAGCATCAATGTCCATTTTCTTGTCGACGTATTTTGCCATCCAGGGTTTTTCGAATGGTTGGTCCCGCATAACACGCCCCAACAAAGACAACATATGGATGCCTGGCAAAATGAAGAGCTTTGGCGTGAAAATGGGAGGTTTGGGATTGTCCTTCTCATAGGTTGTCACCACGGCGAAAAGTTCCCGGTGGGAAACAGATCCATCCGGGCTGGCGATCAGGATCTCCCGGTCGGCAATTTTGCTTTCATTGATCAGTACCAGACGCAGGAAACGCACCGCATCCTTGATGTGCAGGTAGGGTATGGCCGACTCTCCCTTCCCTCCCAGAATGCGTTGATTCCAGGCATGAGACCGCCAGGTGCGCAAGAACATGTAAAGCGGGGGATAGGCACACCAATCAGAAAACAGGGCAGCGAAACGGATGATTATGGAAGGGAAATCGCTGCTGAATTCTTCCAACATGGCCTCGCCGATGGCCTTGGTTTGGGCATAGATGTGATCGCCGTCGGGAGGGCTGTCTTCATTGAGAACTTCGCCGGATTCGGGAAAGGCACAGGCGGCCACCGAACTGGAGAAAAGGAATCTTTTGGGTTTGAGGAGGCGACAATTTTCCAGAACATTGCGCAATCCCTCAACATTGGTTCGGTGGTACTCGGGATCATCCTCGCCGGAAAAATCGTAATGGGCAGCCAGGTGAATAACCAGGTCGACTTTGCCGCCGGCCTGGATCTCCAGGAAAACACTGCGCAGGGCTTCGCGATACCCGATATCAACCTGGTGCCAGATGATGTTGCCGTGAAATGGGGCCCCGCAGCGAACCTGTGATCTGCGGCCCATGGCGTGGATGATGTAGTCTTCCTTGAGGGCCTCCAACAGATGACGCCCGATGAATCCCGAGGCACCAGTGATGACAATTCTTGGTAGAGACATTATTTCTCCCGACTCAGATCGGTTTTCAAAAATATTGTTTCCGGACCATGACTCATGAAAATCAGTCGTGGTCACCTTCCAATTCAAATGGTTCCGGGGCCAACAGTTTGAGAGTCTCCAGGGTTTTGTGGGCCTCTTCCTCATCCAGTTGGGTCAGGGCGAAACCAGCATGAACCAGGACATAGTTCCCCACCTTGGCTTCGGGAACGTAGGCCAGGCATACTTCAAGGCTGGCACCATCGAAATCAACGGTTCCCATGAGCATCATTCCGTCACGGATTTCAGTAATTCTGCCTGGTACGCCAAGACACATGGACAACTCCGAAGGGTTAGGGTTGATCACTGCAATGATTGTACCTCGAAAAAATTCATTTATCCATTGTTTGATCCAGCTTATTCTTTCCCGGCACTCCCCAAACCCAAAGAGAAAGAATCACCATGAAAACCATAGGCTTGATGGGCGGCATGAGCTGGGAAAGCACGGTGGGCTATTACCGGGCTATCAACGAAGGCATCAAAAGGGAATTGGGCGGTTTGCACTCCGGCCAAATCGTCATGCACAGTGTTGATTTTGAACCCATCAAACAATTGCAGCACCAAGGTGACTGGGCCGGCACTGCAACCATCTTGGCCGCGTCGGCGCAGAGTATCCAGGCTGGTGGTGCCGATTTCCTCGTCATTTGCACCAACACCATGCATATTGTCGCGCCCGAAATTGAAGCTGCCATCCAGATTCCCATTCTGCACATTGCCGATGCAACTGCTGAGGTGCTTTTGGCTGAAGGCGTTGGAACTGTGGGCTTGTTGGGCACGGCCTTTACCATGGAAGAAGATTTCTACAAAGGGCGCCTGACCGATAAATTTGGCCTCAAGGTTGTGACTCCCAATGCTGACGATCGCAAAGTGGTGCATGATGTGATTTATCAGGAATTGTGCTTGGGAAGCTTTCAGGATCATTCCCGCCAGGAATACCTGCGGATCATCAATGAGTTGGCCCAACAGGGTGCCGAAGCGGTCATCCTCGGTTGTACGGAAATCGGCATGTTGGTCAAACAAGAGGATACCGAGACATTGCTTTGCGACACGACCGCCATTCACGCTGCCAAGGCTGTTGAATATGCGCTTAAAACGGATTGATGGCAGCGATCTTCGAGATCACATTC
>JAUUYW010000329.1 GCA_030590265.1 Candidatus Krumholzibacteriia bacterium | reverse complement strand
ATAAATTTGAGAATATTGAGGGCAATTGGGAAAAAATCAGCACTTCAGGTGAGATCATCGAAGTCAAAAGCTGGGAACTGCGACGCGAAGACATGATGATCGTCTGCCAGCAGTGCCATGGTGTCCAGGTAGTTGAAAATTTCTACAAACAGTTTGACGACCTGGTTGTACCCTACAATGTCAAGTTCGCCAAACCCACGAAAATGCTTTTCGAAATGGCCCAGAAAGAAGGGCTGGTTTCCGGCACGCTGTTCAACACCAAACTGGGCTGGTACTGGTGGGAATTATGGCACCATGAGGGCCGGACCGCCCGTATTGGTGCCTCCAAAATGGCACCTGACTATGCACATTGGCACGGATTGTACGAAGTTGCTGAAAATTTCTACCACGGGTTTTTACCCGAATTGATGAGATTGGCTGATGAGCACGGTAAGAAACCCATGTTCGAGGAAGCGGTCAACCGAGTTCTTGACAGGCCCGAACATCAGTGGTTCAGGAATGGTGGTTGATAAACTGTGGGCTTGCGATTGATGGAACAGACACTCGTTCTTTGGGGTATTTTGTGCCTTTGTCCAGCACCTTCGTGGGCTGGGCCACAGGAGGTACAGTCCGAATTCGGTACTGACGCGGGTGAACCAATTGAATTTTTGGCCTCGTTGGTAAGGGAGCTGGGATTGGGGGAAGGGTCTTTTGTGATTGGTTCCTATTTGACTGAAGAGCAGAACCAGCAGGCTCAGGAGAACCTTCTTTCCGGTACTTATCCAGGCACGATCAAGTTTGCCAGCGGGGATGTGGTCGTTGTCACCGATGAGAAGACCAATCTGGTCCTTGCTGTTTACCAGCGCTTGGAAGAAGTACGCACCGATGACGTAAAGCAAATGGTCGGGTACCTCATGACACGGTTCGGCGAACCGACGTCCATGGCCCACGGAAAACTCATCTATTGGGCCTTCGGGGCTGGGGGGAAAATCGAGGAAAGCACTTACAGGGAATCAAAGGACACAGGAAAAATCGAAATCCTCGCCACGGTGAAATTCAGCTCCACCCTGGACCTGGACCAGTGGACGGACAACGACAACACGGAGCAAACTGGAACCATTTACTACATTATTACTTCGGACCGGTTGTTGAGCCGTTATATCACCAACCAGTAGCCGATGGCTTACTCCACACCCACCTTCAGGTCCTCATGGGGCAGCCGAAGAGCTCACTCCGGAAGATGGGGGGGCATGAAGCTCTGGATATGCCAGACCAACAGGAGTTGGAAAGCTATTGTAATGTGTGCGACCTGGGGTTTGTTGGCCGTCCAGAATTCCACTCTTCCAGCTCTGGGCCAGGATTCGTCAAGCAGCGGCCAAGTGATCCTTCCCAACAAAGCCCGAGTTTTCGTCACCTCTGATCCCCCAGGCCAATTCATCATCCTGGATGGTCAGAGATATGATGAAACCACGCCGACTGAGTTGGATCTGAATCAAGGACACCATCATTTAGTGGTGAATGCCGAGGGGTACCAGCCTTTAAGCCACGATATGACCATTGCGGCGGGCCAATATCTGGAATTGGAATTCATTTTAATCAAAACCCCTCCCGAACCGCCCACGGCTGCTGAATTGAGGGCACTTTCACCACCATTCGGGGCTGATGATCCAAACAGCAATTACTGGGCGGAAGCGGGACCAAGAGAGATTGCCAATGAATCTTGCCGAGAGTGTCACCCCTCAATCCTGAAACTCCATGCCCAAGGCGAGCACAGACCCATGGCCTGCGAGTCTTGCCACAGTTCCTTATCGGACCACGTAAAAGATGAAAAGGTGATTGGTGTGATGCCGGTTGTTCGTGGTGAGGGAATCCAGTCGATGTGCATGATGTGTCATGACAGAAATAATCGGAACAGGACCCTGGAACCAGCCAGAACAGTGGACCTTCGCAAACACCTGAGGGAATTGAGGGTGTTGCCCGATAACCGTTGCGAACAATGTCACCATGTTCATGATCCTATGAAGTGGGTGCATGAGGCACGGGAGATAGTAGGAATTCCAGAAGTAATGGCGAGTATACCTATGTTGGATGAAGCCGCCGCCGATGAAAAACGGTTGAGATACAGCTCTATGGCGGAGATCTTTTTTGTCTTTCCCCTGGTTCTGGGAATTGTGGGAATGACGGCCCTGGACGGCACAGAAGGGTTCCCATCAAAAACCTTTTTGGTTTCCGGAGTTGTGCTGGTTGCGGGGAGTTACCTGCTTGGCGAGAGGGCCCGTTCCAAGGAACTAGAAAAGATCAGGGCACTCAATGATGAACGCAGAGCCACCAACGCGAAGGTTAAGGAACACAATCTGAGGGTTGAAGAGGCTATGGACCAGCACAACCAAGCCGTCCAGCTTTGGATTAGTGAATCCGAAGGGCGCGGAGTCGTGAACATTGATTGGCGATAAGTACCAGGATGCGAGATCGATCTTCCTGTCGCTCCAAACCGAAGTTGATGGTACGATTGAGGTAGAAGCTCTTGTTGCCGTGAGTCATAGGGCAGGAAAGGTTTATTGTGTTTATGCGAGGTTCTTTGGGATTATGATTGACAGCCACGTCCACTTAAACCGACAGGAATTTGCCGGCGCCGAGGCCGAGGTCCTTGAGCGCGCCCGCTCCGCCGGGGTCACCACCTTCCTCAACGTAGGCTACGACCTCGTCAGCAGCGCGGAAAGCATCGCCTTAGCCGAATCCCACCCGGATATCCTGGCCACCGTCGGCATCCATCCCCACGATGCAGCCCTGCTGGCAGATGCCGAAGGCCAACATCTACCTGAAACCAAAAATATTCTGGACCAACTCCGAGAGATGGCCAACAATCCCCGGGTGGTGGCCATCGGAGAAATTGGGCTCGATTTTTTCCGGGATTTGAGCCCTCGGCCAGCCCAGAGAACCGCCTTGAAATTGCAATTGGAAATTGCCGAGGAACTTCAGCTGCCGGTTGTGTTTCACATTCGGGATGCCTGGGCAGAGACTTTGGCCATGATCGACGAGTTTGGTGTGCCCACTCGAGCAGGAGTTCTGCATTCTTTTTCCGGAGATGAAGATTCGGTCCATTGGGCTCGTGAGCGCGGTTTTTTTCTGGGCATCGGTGGCCCCGTCACTTATAAAAACAGTCAGCTGGATACACTGGTGGCCAAGGCCGGGGTCGAGATGATTCTCCTGGAAACGGATGCCCCTTGGTTGCCACCGGTTCCGCATCGTGGCCAGCGCAACGAATCGTCATACCTGGTGCATACCAGAGCCAAAGTGGCCGCCGCTTTGGATCTAACGGAAAATGAAGTCGATATTCAAACCACAAAGAACTTTCAACGTCTCTTTGCTGGAGGACCTCTTGTCTCGTAGCCAACAGTCTCTTTTGCGCGACTATGGAATCAGACCTGTCAAACGCAGGGGACAAAATTTTTTGGTGGATACCAATCTGGCCCGGGCCATCGCCCAGGATTGCCTGGATCTGGGAGATGAAATCCTGGAACTGGGAGCCGGAGGAGGGGCCCTGACCATTCACCTGCTGGAATCGGCCCGGAAAGTGGTCTGTGTAGAGGTTGATCGTCATCTTTGCGCCCTGCTCACCGGCGAGCATGGTGATTTGCCCAATTTTGAACTGCTGGAAGCCGATTTGGCCAAGCTGGATTGGGCCGCCACTCTGCGGCTGGCCGGGGAGAAACCCGTGGTGGCCGGCAACCTGCCATATGTTCTTACAAGTAAGGTATTGTTTGCGTTGGCCGATCATCGACAGGTGATCAGTGGTGCCGTTTTCATGGTGCAAAAGGAAGTGGCCGAACGCATGGTTGCCTCTTGCGGGGGCCGTGATTTCGGTATTTTAGCAGTGGTGTTGGGCTCCATCTTTGATATCCGCATCCGCAGAACAGTTCCTGCATCAGTTTTCTGGCCCAAGCCGGATGTGGAATCAGCGGTGGTGCAGTTGGTGCCTCGCGGTTCCTGGCCGGATGAAGAGTTCCGCCAATTTCTCGCTGTGGTCAAAGTCCTGTTCCAGCAAAGACGCAAAAAATTGAGGACACAGTTGCGCAGTCATTTCAAATTGACGCCGGAAAATATTCAATCCCTGGCCGCCGATGCCGGAGTTGACATGGACTTACGGCCCGAACAACTGGATGCTGCTTCCTGGCGCCGCCTGGCTCAGCTTTTGCCCCGAAAGGAAAGGCCCTGAACCGATCAGTTTGGCAAACCCGATTCATTGCTCAGGTGTTGTTGCTCCTGATAGTGGTTCTT
>JAUUYW010000486.1 GCA_030590265.1 Candidatus Krumholzibacteriia bacterium | reverse complement strand
TGATTACCTGATGATCGACTGGTTGCACGACGCCTCGCCGGCGCAATTGGCCGAGTGGGAAGATTATTACGGATCATCAGATCCCGCGTTCCTGGAGTTTCTTGGCACCCTGGGGTTGCGCACCAACGCTGGTAAAGATAAAAACGCCTGGCTGCAACTGCTGGCTGAAACCGGTCCACGGGGCTGGCTTCCACCACCACCAATAACCGGAAAATAGAGACAATAAGGAGACACCAAAAATGAGTACTCCCAACGGGGATTTTGCGCCCTTCGCCACCAGCATGCAGGTCGAAGGTTTGCCGGATATTGTCATTCGCACCTTTGAGCATTATTACAATCAGCTGGCTGCCGGCGAGACGGGTCTAATTTTCGAATCCACCATTGAACCAGTAGTCGAACTTCCCGACACGGAAAGCTTGTCGGATGAAATGGTTGAAGCCGGCAAATCCGCCTTGCCCAAGGCCATTTTGCTCAAACTCAACGGTGGCCTGGGCACCAGCATGGGGTTGGAAAAAGCGAAGTCCCTGCTGCCCATCAAAAATGGTCTGACTTTTCTGGACATCATTGCCAAGCAGGCCATAAACAGCGGCATCCCCCTGGTTCTGATGGACAGTTACAGCACCAGCGAAGACAGCCTGGCTGCCCTGGCCAAGTACGAAGAGCTGCAGGGAGACATCCCCTTGGATTTCCTGCAACACAAAGTACCGAAAATAGTGCGCGAAGACCTCAGTCCCGCCGTCAGTGAAAACAATCCCGATCTGGCCTGGTGCCCGCCGGGTCATGGTGATATCTACACCGCCTTGATCACAAGCGGTATGCTGGACAAACTTTTGGACAAAGGTTATCGCTACGCATTTGTTTCCAATTCCGACAATCTGGGCGCTGTTATCGACCCGGCCATTCTTGGCTATTTCGCCACCAACAATCTTCCCTTCATGATGGAAGTGGCCGATCGCACGGAAGCCGATAAAAAAGGTGGCCACTTGGCTCAAATGCCCAACGGGCAGTTTTTATTGCGGGAGTCTGCCCAATGCCCGACAGAAGATGAAACCACCTTCCAGGATATTACTCGCCACCAGTTCTTCAATACCAACAACCTGTGGATCAACCTGTCGGCCCTGAAGGAACTCATGGATAAGCGCGACAACATTCTGGGCCTGTCCATGATCCGCAACAACAAAACCGTAGACCCACGCGACAAGGCTTCCACACCGGTATTCCAGCTGGAAACAGCCATGGGTTCGGCCATCGCGGTCTTCGAGGGCGCGGGGGCCATACGCATCGACAAAATACGTTTTGCTCCCATCAAAAAAACCAACGATCTGCTCGATGTTCGCTCGGACAACTATGTGCTGACTGAAGATTTCCAGGTGCAAGCCAATCCGGCCCGCAAACTGCCGCGAGCCTACATTGATCTGGATCCTGAATATTACCAATTTGTGGACGATTTTGACGCTCGCTTCCCTGATGGTCCGCCATCGTTGGTGGAATGTGAGCGATTGGTGGTGCGGGGAGATTTCTTATTTGGGAACGGTGTTGTGCTCAAGGGTGTTGTCAACATGATCAACGAGACCGGGCAGCAGGCTTTTGTTCCTGATGGGACAGTTGTCAGCGGTGATTGGAAAGCATGATCATGGGGACAGTTTGAAGATGATGAAATCCATTCGCACGAGTATTCTTTTGACAGCCTGTTTGGCCATGCTTTTGACCAGTTTTTCCGGTTGTGCCACCAGTGGTCATGGTGCGGGAACCTCCAAAAGCAACCAGAGAACAATGACTCTGGATCCAACAATAGAGAACATGCAAAATCTTCGCTCTGGAGCTCCCATTGCCGTGGATCTGTTCTCAGGAGAAAGGATTGAGGGCACCTTTTCTTCCTACTCGGCAGAGGAACAAATTCTTTCCTTGAGGGTATCCAGGAAAGGTGAGTCGACAGCGGTGCAATTCAGCGGTGTGGACGAAGTGGTCAGAATTCAAACAAAGACCATCAACCTGATTTACACCGTCGATATCAGCAGCAACTCCAAAAAAGCAGCCTTGGTTTTGATTCCGGTGATTATTGTAGCAGGTTTTATTGCCTATTTGTCCAATGCATATCGAAACACCTATAATTGAAAACACATTTACCTTGTCATCCGCCTCTATCTCTTCATCTTTAGACCACCATGGCAATCCTCGAGCTCAAAGAATTAACCCTTTCCCTCGGCGGCCCTTCCATCCTGCAGGATATCAACCTGCGTGTGGAGAAGGGTGAGCGCATCTGTCTGCTCGGTCGCAACGGTGAAGGTAAAACCACTTTGTTGCGTCTTCTCGCGGGCCAACTGAAACCCGACACCGGAGAAGTGATCTGCGCCAAGGGTATGCGGATAGGCACTTTGGACCAGGAAGTTCCTCATGATTTGACCGGTACGGTGGCTGAAGTTGTTGCTGCGGGACTGGTAAAATACCGGCCCGATGAGACGGAATGGGAATCGTTGCATCTGGTGGAGCAAACCCTGACCCGGGCGGGTCTCGATGGCGAGGCTCT
>JAUUYW010000324.1 GCA_030590265.1 Candidatus Krumholzibacteriia bacterium | reverse complement strand
TTCGCACCGCGCTGGAAAACCGGCACGGGCCAGAAGGCCAGTGGTCATTTCTTCAAGGGTGGAATTCAGGTTTTCAACATCAACCTCACCAATGGTTTTGGCGTATTTTCCGGCGCTGATTCCAGTCACTAAAATTTCATCAGGAGCCGTGTTGGCCATGCGAGCCGCCCTGTAATCCGGACGTTCTTGAGGTTCCCTGTTGCCGTTGCTTTCCTGAACAACAGCCTGTTCATTTTGGTCTTGGTGAGCAGGTCTGTCATTTCTTTCAGGACGACGAGAACCAGAACCGTGATCTTGCTGAGGACGACGTTCCTGACGCGGCTCTCTGTCCTGGCGTGGTTCTCTGTCTTGACGTGGTTGTGACTCCTGTCGAGAATTTTTAGGTTCCTGAGGTTGTTGGGCCTCTTGCACCGGCTGGGCTTTTTGCGGGGCTTGATCCTGAGCTTGGCCCTGACGAACAGGACGACTGCGTCGCTGATTCCTAGGCCTTTTTGGCTCAGATCCGGCATTTTCCTGCTGCCGCGGTGCCGCTTTTTCCTGATTTTGAGCAGGGCGGTTGTCTTGTTTGGCGGCTTGCTGTTGATTGCTGCGTTGGTTTCGTTGACGACCATCATTTCGACCATCATTTCGACCATCGTTTCGACCCGTGTTCCGATCGTTGTTCTGGCCGTTGCCCCGTCCTTGACGCTTCTGGGGGCTCTTCCCTTGCTTCTGGCCTTCAAAAGTGCCCTGATCGTCCTTGGTTGCCGCTGCGCCTTTTTGTGGCTGCTGTTCGTTGCGACCTGAATTGCTGCGGCGGGATCCCCCACGGCTGCCGCGACCACCACGACGGCTGCGGCTGGACCCGGAAGTTTCACCAAATTCATGGCCATCGTTGCCGCTTTGGTCACGACGCTGTCCGCGGCGGCGACTCCTTTTGCGGGTAACCTCAACTTTGGCGGGACGTCCACCGATCAAGCCCAGGAAGCCTCCTTTGGGCTCATCCAGGACCGTGACATCAACTTCGTCCCGGCGAGCGCCAAGGCGCAACAGGGCTTCGTTGACGGCCTCATTAACCGTTTTACCTTGTGTTTCAATTTTATCGTTCATGATGTTTGAACTCCTTGCTCAGGTGCCGCCTGCGTGTGAATTCTCCAGGATTGGTACACCTGCATGATGGTGTTGACGAGCCAGTAAAGGACAAGTCCCGACGGCATGTTGTAAAAGATGAAGACCATGACCAACGGCAGCATCGTATTCATCATGGCCATCTGGCCACCTCCCGTGCTGGGGGTCAATTTGGTCTGGAAGTACATAGCAACAGCCATCAGGATCGGCAGGACGTTGAAATCGCCACCCAACAGGGGCAACTCAAAGGGCAGCTGGAAAAGCGAGTCCGGCTGGGACAGGTCCGTGATCCAGGCCACAAAGGGCTGACCGCGCAATGAAATGGTGTGGTTCAAGGCTTGGTACAAGGCAAAGAAGACCGGCATCTGAACAATCATCGGCAAACAACCAGCCAGAGGATTAACTTTTTCCTCCTGGTACAATTTCATGGTTGCCTGGTTGAGTTTGTCCTTGTCGTTCTTGTACTTTTCCTGAAGAACCTTGATTTTGGGTTGAATTTCCTGCATCCGCTTCATGGATTTTGTCTGGGCCTTGGACAATGGATAAAAGGCCAGTTTTGTTGCCACCGAGAACAGGATGATGATGATCCCGTAATTGGGGATGAAGCCGTGCAACCAACTCATCAACGACAGAACCAGGCTGGACAGGGGACGAATAATTTTCATTCCCAGGTCGATGCCCTTGTCCAGGTGCTGTCCATAAACCAGCAACAGATCACGGTCGGCAGGACCAATGAAAAGATGCAGTTGAGCCGTGGCGATTTCGGAACCGGTGCCGCGCAATGCCGGCACATCAATGGCCCAGGACTGGGCCATGGTCTCTTGATCTCCACTCAATCGTATCGTTCCCTCCACGACGCTGCCGCCTTCTTGGGGAACAATCCCGAATACTGTAAAATACTTGTTTTGAACGGCCGCAAAATGAACGGAGCCGTTGTAGGTGCCCTGAACTTTTTCCACGTTCTTTTCCAGGCCACCCTGTTTTTTAGTCTCGAGCTGGTCGCCAACCATGGCCAGAGAACGCATGGCGGGTTTTTCCATTTTTTCAATGCGTTCAGTCATTCGAATGCCCTGGTTCCAGCCAAACCGGAACTCTTCCGGGCTGCCCAGCAGATTCAGAGACTGGCGGGAAAGATCGGCATTGGTGGACTTCAAGACATAGTCCACATCCATCCCATAAGTGGCTGGATCGAAGGTGATGATCTTGTGAACAGCAAGGCCACCAAGGGTTTCGGTGACCATGTCAATGGACTGGCGCTGTCCTCCATCATGAAGATCCAGATTATCTGCGCGATCAAAGCGAAAGTTAGCTTGCCCTAAATCCAGCTCTCCCCCACGAAAAATGAGAAGATCCAAACCCTTATTCGGGATCTCAGCGGGAACCAATTGAACAAGGCCTCCGTTGTGGTGGAAGTGCTCAAGGGTTTCAAAGCTGATGATACGACCGCCATGGCTGGAAAGAACCAGGCGGTACAGGGGAGTTGTTACGGTCAGGGTTTTCTCAACGCTGCCTGGTTTTGGCAAAAGAGCTTGTTCGGCCGTTTCGGGGCCTACGGAAGAAAACTCAACGGGCAATTCATCAGGCGATGTTATTGGTTGGGAAGTGGCTGCTGACTCAGAAACAAACTCCACCGATGGTTCTTCCAGGGTCACCGTAGAATCAGCACTTTCCGGCTGAGGTGCAGGTGGAAAAATTTTCGGCATAATATATTGTGAGCCGACTAAAATCAGAAAGATCAGTACAAAAGCAAGGCCAGTGCGCCTATCCATGGGCAGATTCTCCATTTTGGTTGGATGAGTTGGTGTGAGAAGCATGACTTCCCGCGGTAGAACAACATTTTGCCTTGGGTACGGGATCCACTCCACCTGGATGCCAAGGATGACAACGCACAACACGCCTGATCATCAACCATGTGCCCCGAAAAAAACCGTGCGTTTGGTACGCCTCGGCTGCGTATGCGGAACAGCTGGGATGAAACCGACAAGTGGAAGGAAGCACCGGCGAAATTATTCGGCGGTACACCTGGATCAGAAAATATGGCACACGCCACATACATTACCCACTGGTGTCCTGCCTCTGGACATATCAATGAATGCCGGCCTGAGCCGGGCGAGGCGGTGAGACACCCGTTAGGAGGATATTTCCGAATTCAACAAATCCTGACAACGACCTGCCCAAAGGGGGGCGTCAGCCGTCAATCAACAAGGTGTCCAGCTCGTCCCTGACTTCCAGGGCTGTTGCACTCAAAATACGGTGCCGGGCGACCAGGACGACCCAAAGGCCGGTTTCTCCATCTCTTGATGGACTTGCGGGAGATACATCTCCCCTTGAGGTCGGAAAAAACCTCTCGAATATGCCAGCAATTTCGGCTTCGCTCCCCAACCGGCCGTTTCTGCGCGCTTCCCGCAACAGACGTTTGGCTCGGTTTCTTTGCACGGCGCCACCAACCTTGCGACTGGCCACCACCGCGCTGCCGAAATCATTGGCTGTCAACAGGTACACGACAACCAGGCGACCAACTTTCTTGACGCCGTTGCCGTAAACCTTTTGGAATTCACTTTGTTTTGCCAAAGACCGCCAGTTCATATCAAAATCCCAATCATGGTAAAATCCCATCATAGATCGGGAAAGAATCGGGGGTCTCAAACAAACATCGTCTTCAATCAAACTTCTTAGGCACTGATGACCTTGCGGCCCTTGCGCCTACGGCGTTTGAGAACAAGGCGGCCAGCTTTAGTGGACATCCGCTTACGGAAGCCGTGCCGGTGAGCCCTTTTCACATTGCTAGGTTGAAATGTCCGTTTCACGGAACTCTCCTTTTGATTATTTTGTTTCAGCGAGAAATGTTAATGAAACAAGACCACCTTGTCAAGAAAAACAGCCAGTTATCCACACCCCGCAGCAGAAAATTTTGTATCCACTGGCTCCCGAAAATTTCACGGCTTTCCGGGAGCGTATTTTCAATGGGCCCATGGGATTTTTTAGATTTCAACAAACAAACAAGTTAGCCAAGATGAGGATTTTTCCAGGAAGAATTCACTTGATGACCACAAAAGACCATGCTAACTTCTCCCCACATGAAGACAACCAAAAGAAAAGGACCAAACAGTTATCCACATGTGTGACATTATGTGGATAACTTTTTTATCTCTGTTTGTTTGTTTTTGTTAACAAAAGAGA
>JAUUYW010000144.1 GCA_030590265.1 Candidatus Krumholzibacteriia bacterium | reverse complement strand
GCCCATGGAGGCGATGTGCGCCACGAAGAGGCCCCGGGCGGTGGTACCACATTCAGGGTTCGGTGGCCCGTGGTTCATGTACCGGAATTGGTGAAAGAACCGGATACTGGCAGCGAAATGCCTGTGCAGGAAACCGAAGAACTATTGCTTGTTTAAACCAAAAATTTGTTTGATGGCACCACGCAATCTGCATTGATGACTCTGCCGAATTTGCCTCCGATTTTTTCCATTTTCTTTAATTTTTTTCCAAATCAGTGCTAAGGAGGCTGCCTTTGCCGCCGATAACTCTTTCAACACTGCAAATTGCCCTAATTCAGATGAAGGAGACAGCATGGCCGAGGACAGGATTCTGATTGTCGACGATGAAGAGTCGATGTGCCAGTACCTCGCAATCCTGTTGCGCAAGGAAGGTTATGAAGTTCTCACGGTCAACAGCGGGGTGCAGGCCTTGCAGGTCGTCGGGGAACAAAGAATAGATTTGGTAATGACCGATATTCAGATGCCCAAAATGGATGGCATCCAGTTGTTGAAAGGCATCAAGGCCCTGGACCCGTCCACGACGGTGATCATCATGACGGCCTACGCCAGCGAACAGTCCGCCATCGACGCGGTGAACCTGGGGGCGTTCTCCTATCTGCAGAAACACTGCAAAAATGACGAAATCCGCATGGTGGTGCGCAACGCCCTGGCTTTGCGACAGGCCCGCACCGAAAACACCGAGTTGAAGAAAAAACTCACTCGCAGCTCCAAGGCCAAAAAGATCATCGGGCAGAGCCCCCGCATGCGTTCGGTTTTCAAAATGGTCGAAAAAATCGCGGCCACCAATGCCACGGTTCTGATCAATGGTGAAAGTGGCACGGGCAAGGAACTGATCGCTCAGTCCATTCATCTGCACAGTGACAGGGTTGATGGACCCTTTGTGGCCATCAACTGTGGCGCCATTCCCGAAACGCTTTTGGAGAGCCAGCTCTTTGGGCATGTGAAAGGTTCGTTCACGGGAGCGGACCGGGATCACGACGGGTTCTGCCGTCAAGCCAATGGCGGAACCATCTTTTTGGATGAAATAGGCGAAACACCCCACGCCATCCAGGTCAAATTGCTGCGCATGCTGCAAGAGCGGGAAATTTATCCGGTTGGCAGCAGCAAACCGGAAAAAGTTGATTTGCGGGTGGTGGCGGCGACCAATCGGGATTTGGAGCAGGAAGTGGCTGATGGGAATTTCCGCATTGACTTGTTCTACCGTTTGAATGTGATCCCCTTGAACTTGCCTGCTCTGCGCGAACGGATCGATGACATTCCCCTGCTGGTGGATCATTTCCTGCGCCAATTGTGCCCCAATGAATACCAGGGGAACCTGGGCTCCATGGTGGAAGATTTGGCCTTAAAGGCCCTTCATTCCTACGATTGGCCTGGCAATGTTCGTGAATTGGAGAATGTCATCGAAAGGGCCAGCATCATTCGGGATGCCGATGTGATCACGGTGAATGACTTGCCGGCTGATTTTCAAGATGAGAGTGGTTCCGAACTCATGGCCGGCCAGATGTCCGTGGGAGGCCACATAACGTTGGATGATCTGGAAAAGACCCACATTCTGGCTGTTCTCGAAAGCACCGGCGGAGCTCGCAAACAAACCAGCGAGATTTTGGGCATCAACGCTTCCACTCTTTACCGAAAGCTCAAAAAGTACGGAGTGCAGGATCCGGACGAGATGGAAGACGGTTTGCATGAAGGCCAAGAAGGTGTAACTGGATCTGAACTGCTCGATGCAGTGGATTCGGCATTGAGAGAGGCAGATCAGGAAGCTGACTTGGTAAATGATGAAAGCTTGGTTGAAAATGAACCTTTGGCCGTAGGTTGAAAGCCTTGGTTAGAGATAGGGATTCGCACGATTTTTCCGTGCAGGTGGGCAAAATGCACTTCTTATTGATGAAGTTTTGTATTTTCAGAGCCCAGGATAAATTTGCAAGTAATTGAGGAACAATAACTTGTGATGTTGGTAAGATTTTGAAGTAACTGGCACAACCATTGCATCAAAAACTTTGCCGTAGGTAGGCCACCCGAGATGCCGGTCCTAAATTTGACCGGAATCTAACACCACGAAGGTTCTGTTAGGGACCGGAAACAAGGAGGACGAATAGTGTTTAATCGTAAGGGATTTACTCTGATTGAGCTGATGATCGTAGTCGTTATCATCGGTATTCTGGCTGCAATTGCCATCCCCAACTTTATCAGCATGCAGGATCGCGCCAAAGAGGCCAAGGTCAAGGGTGCGGCTCACACCGTGCAACTGGCTGCTGAAGATTTTGCAGTTCGCAACAACGGTATCTATTCCGCTGCTGCCGCTGACATTACACCTTTGCTTCCGGCTCAAGGGTTGTTGGAAAACGCCTTTACCGGTGCTGACACCGAACCTCAATTTGCCGGTGCAGCTGCAACTGCCGGTCAAGTTGGTATCGTTGCTGTGATTGAAAATGCTGTAGCTGTTGGTTACACCATTAATGGCTGGGGCAAGGACGCTGAAGTCGTCGAATTGACCAGTGGCCAGTAGTATTTTCCAAATTCGGAAATGCGAGCGGGGCCGGTTATACCGGTCCCGCTTTTCAGTAAGGTAGACAAGTGAAATTTCAACCGGCAATCCCAAAAAACTATCCTGACCTGGTTTTGGCCATTGGTGCGGCCAGCATCATCGTGGTTTGCTTGTTTTTGCTGGGTATACCCGCCTTCCACTACCTTCAAGGGCGAGCATATGAAGCTGCCATCAGGGGAAATGCCGCAACCTTGCAACTGGCGGCTGAAACCTATGCTTCAGCCAATTTGGGTCAATATCCCAAAGATCCACATGATTTGATTAAATATTTGCCTCAGAATGAACCGCCGCTGAATCCTTTCACTGGTCAAGCGTCTTTGTTCCGTGGTCAACCTGGGGATTTGACTTACCGTTCACCTACCAATGGCCAGGACTATGTCATAGAAGCCTGGGGAAAGGAAAAAGGCGACCAACCCCGTCGTTTGCTTCTTCTCAAGGGGCATCAATCACGTTTGTGATTCCCTGCAAATTCTTTGAAAATCTTCTCAATTTTTCTTCATTTCAACCGATCAACTCTCCAGTAGAATGATTTCATTGGGAATCTGGAGGTTAGTTTTGCGGAACCCACAGGGATTTACATTCGTCGAACTCTCGATTGTTGTGATCATCATCGGGGTTTTGGCAACTTTGGCCATCCCAACCTACGTGAGCATGCAGGACAGAGCCAAAGAAAGCCAGGTATCCGGCAATGCCCACACCCTGCAATTGGCGGTTGAAGATTTTGCCGTATGCAACGACGGTGAATACTCCGTTGCCCAGGCGGATATTTTACCTTTGTTGCCTGGTGCCAGCAGGTTTGCCAACGCCTTTACAGGTGCCATGACTGAGCCCCAATTTGGATCGTCAGCGGTTTCTTTTGGCCAGGTGGGGCTTCTGGGAGTCCAGGAGGGGGCAAGGACAACCGGTTATATCATCAACGGCTGGGGAAAAGATGGGGAAATTCTTGTCTATTCCAGAGGGCAGTGACGGAATATCGCATTTATCAGGCAACCACCGGGTCTTTACCGGTGGTTTTTCTTTCTCCGCATTGGAGAGAGTTGTTGGCACCAGGTTTGCAATTAACTCCTTGATACAGTCAAAATTACCTTTATTTCCAGACTGGGCTCGCTTGCCGGTCGGAGGTGGACGTTGAGTTTCCAGAATGTGGTAACAAATAAGGCAGATATTGGCAAGTCTTCCCGGATTGCTGCAAAAGATCTGTCAATGCCGGACATTATGCCGGACTTCCCATCCGCAACCTCGCCCCAATTGACTGTTGAAAAGCTGGAAAGGAAGCAAACCGGTCAGTCCGAAGCTTTGCGTGTTCTGGACCTGAACAAAAGTTTTCGTTCCGGATTTCTACGCAGACCAATCAGAGGTATTTCAGGTGTTTCTTTCACCGTATCTCGAGGTGAAGTTTTTGCCCTGCTGGGTCACAATGGTGCCGGTAAAACAACGACCATCAACTGTATCCTCGATTTGGTTCATGCCGAAGGGGGGGAGGTTCGGATTTTCGGTAACCCCAACACCGAAATTCAATCCCGAGCCAAAGTAGGATATCTACCGGAACGGCCATATTTCTTTGAACACCTTAGTGGCCGCGAATTGCTGGTTTTTTATGCGAAACTCCTGAAAATTCCAACAACCCAGATCAAAAATCAGGTGGATTCAATACTGGCCAAAACAAAGATGACAGAAGCAGCCGACCGCCCTTTGCGCAAATTCAGCAAAGGCATGCTTCAGCGCATCGGTTTGGCACAAAGTCTACTGGGTGGTCCTGAATTGCTGATTTTGGATGAGCCCATGAGTGGATTGGACCCTGTTGGCCGTCGCGAAGTGAGGCATCTTTTGCAGGAATTGAAAGCCGAAGGAAAAACAATAATCCTTTCGTCACATATTGTTCCCGATGTGGAAATGCTTGCCGATCGAGTGGGAATCATGTGTGAAGGACGACTTGTTGAGGTGTGCGACATGGTCAGTTTGGCCAACCAGAGCAGTTACGAAATTCGAATCGTTGATACTTCAACAAACCTGGGCCACCGAACCGAACGGGTTTCAGACGTGAACAGGTTGGGAAAAAAACTGGAACAGTTGGCACAAGCAGGGCAGAAAATCCTGGCTGTTGAGACCCGGCGCTCTGGCCTGGAAGACCTCTTCATGAAAGTTCATAACCAAAGGAATACCAAGTGATGCTTGCCAACATCAGTGCCCTGGCCATGAATACTTTTCGAGAGACTGTTCGCGACCGCATTTTTTATCTTGTGGGGGCATTCGGTTTTATCATGCTCATTTCCACGGCCGTCGTTTCTCCTTTGACCATCGGCGCCCAAGGCAAAATCATGTCCGACGTGGGCCTGGCCGCCATGAGCGTCTTCGGTTTGCTGGTGGTTGTTTTTGTGGGCAGCAATATGGTCCACAAGGAAATGGACAAAGGCACCATCCTGACCATTTTGTCCAAGCCAGTCAGTCGCCGCCAATACCTGTGGGGAAAATTTCTGGGTTTGAGCCTGACCCAAGTCAGCATGATCGCCGTGATGGGAGTCCTTTTCCTGGTGATGACCTTTGTTGCCCCCGGCGAGTTCACCTTCCGTTACCTTCCGGCCATCTACTTGATCTTTCTGGAAATGATGTTGATCACAGCGGTGGTGGTTTTGTTTTCTACCAGTGTTTCGCCGGTGCTGGCTGCGGTTTTCAGTCTTGGTGTTTTTGTCATGGGTCATCTGAGTGAAAGCATCCGCGATTTCGGCACCATGCAGGAGTCGGCTTTTCAAACCAAAAGTGCCCAGGTCATTTATTATCTGATTCCAAATCTGGAAGTTTTCAACGTGCGTGGGGCGGTGGTCCACGGAGTCACTGTGGGGATGGATCATATTCTGATGGCCACCCTCTATGGAGTGACTTATTCATGTTTGCTCCTGATTCTCGCAGGTTCAATATTCGCCCGTAAGGAGTTGCGCTGATGAAGCCCAATTTTCGGGGCAGTTTCTTGCGCTTTGCCGTCTTTGGTCTGTTGTCCGTTGTCATGGTTTTATCTTTGCGCGGCTTTGACCTGAGTCGATCAGCCGAAGAAAAATACGAACAGCTTTATCTTCCATCAGGACAATTTTTGAAAGAGGCCAGTATCGGTTATCAGGAAGCTCATGCCGACTACCTCTGGTTCCGTTTCATCCAATACTACGGAGCCTTTGCCAAAGGGTTCAATAATTTTCGTCATTTTGAATTGTTGATCGACAGCATCACCACCCTGGATCCTAAATTTGTCGAGGCCTACCATTTTGCTTCTCTCGTCACCTGGTCAGATTTGGGCAAGCCGTACACGAGCATCGATATCCTGAAGAAAGGAATTCTGCACAACCCTGATACTGCGCGGTTGCCTTTCCAAATTGGATTGATCTATTACGTAGTGGATGACGATTTTGCGCGAGCTTCCTTTTGGTATGACCAGGCAGCCAAGTGTTCTGATGCCACCGACTTGGAACTCAGGTTTGCAGCTTTTAGTAAATATCGCTCCGGTGACCCACTGGGATCCCTGTCCCTTTGGCAGGATCTTTACAACAATTCCGACAAGCCGGGAATGCAGATGTTGGCAGCCAAGATGATTTTGTTGATGGAAAAGAAAATGAAAGCCGGCGAAACACAGCCACAACGCAAAACCATCACCAAATCAGGAGTTTGAAATGGCAGCTACCCTTTATCCCATGACTTTTTGGATGATCATGGCCGCCATTTTGGGTGCCTGTTTCGGCAGTTTTTCCAATGTCCTGATTTATCGTTTGCCGCGCAACCTGAGTATTGTCGGCCCCCGATCATTTTGTCCGGGTTGCAAGAAACAAGTCTCATGGTATGACAACATTCCTTTGCTGAGTTGGATTCTATTGCGGGGCAAATGCCGCCATTGCGGCACCGGCATCAGTCCCCGGTACCTGGTGTTGGAAGTGGCTGGCGCTCTTTGTGCCCTGGGTGCTTTTGCTCGCTTTGGTGTTACTCTGGAAGGCGTCTCGGCGGCTTTGTACCTGATACTTTTGCTGGACATCGCCATCATCGACTGGCAACACATGATCATTCCCCACACCCTGACCATATCGGGGATGGTGCTGGGGTTGGCCTTCAGCTTTTTCACGGCCCTGGGACCGGTCGAATCAGCCCTTGGTTTGGCCCTTGGAGCCGGTGTTATCCTGGCAGTTTCCTACGGGTACAAATTGATTCGCGGGATGGTCGGCATGGGCGGCGGTGATGTCATGCTGATGGCCATGGTGGGAGCTTTTCAAGGAATCTGGGCTGTGCCTGCGGTGCTGTTTGGCGGTGCGGTCATGGGGACTCTTTATGCCGTCACTGTTGGTCGGGGTCAGGTGGCCGGTGAAACAAAACTCCCCTTTGGAACCTTCCTTGCCGCAGCCGCCTTGGTGGTCCTGTTGGCCGGCGATTGGTTGTGGACTACCTACCTGACGCTTTTCTAGCCTATTGGGCTTCTCAACCGGCAGATTTTTCCCACCCCAAATTGGAAATCATTAAATCACATTAGATTTCCATTATTCAAAACATCCAAATAAGTGCCAGATATTTGGGGTTTTACGGAAATTAATGCTTAAGCCCAGGCATCATTGAGCCGAACCGAATCATGGCACAAGAGTTGCCAATCTAAGGTGGGGAATTAAGGTCATGGTGACCTTGACCTAACTAGCTTCAGCATCAAGGCAGGATCGACATGTTCGGGTTCCTGAAGAAAAAGAAAAAATCGCTCATCGCAATGGACATCGGTTCCAACGTGATCAAAGTGCTGCGCCTCGACACCAGTGAGGAAAAGCCGGTGATCACTCATTTTGCCATGAAGGACCTCCCGCCGGAGGCCATCGTCGACGGTGAAATCATGGATCGGGAGCTGGTAATCCAGATTATCCAGGATTGCGCTGCCGAGGCCGATATTCCTGATGAGCCGGTGGCCAGTGCGGTTGCCGGACGTGCGGTGATTGTCAAGAAAATCGTCATGGACAAGATGAACGAAGAGGACGCCCGCGAGGCCATCTATTGGGAAGCCGAGCAACACGTGCCTTTCGACATCGACGATATCACTTTGGATTTCCAGGTCCTGCATGAAGATGTGGGGGCAGAGCAGATGGAGCTCATGCTCGTGGCTGCCAAGAAGGACATGATCCTGGGTCAGGCCGAAATCATTCGTGATGCCGGTTTCCGGCCCGAGGTCATCGATGTGGCTTCTTTTGCCAATCAGAATGCCTGGGAATATCTCTCTGCCAATAAAGCACCAGAGGCGGACCCGGTCCAAAACCCTGTCCAGCCAGAATCCGGTGATGATGATATTGCCGATTTTGTCGACGAGGACAGCGAAATGCTCGACTCGGATGACGGCAATGATGAATTTGTAGCATTGCTGGACGTGGGGGGGGGAGTGACCAATGTGCACATCGTCAAGGATGGTGTGCCGTATTTTACCAAGGATTTGCCTCTTGGAGTGGCTCACTTTACCGAAGAATTCCAAAAGCAACTG
>JAUUYW010000573.1 GCA_030590265.1 Candidatus Krumholzibacteriia bacterium | reverse complement strand
GGGCATGATCGAAACCTTCGACGTGATCGCCATGTTCGGCACCGGCAACGCCCGGGCCATGGCCGGTGGTATCTCGGTGGCCCTGATCACCACCCAAACCGGTAAGCTGGTGTCCATTCCCGGCTTGCTGAGGAGCAATCGACTGGGCCGCATCTCCAGCAATTTAAAAACAACTCTGGATGAGACGGTGGCCAACATGGGCAGCCGCATCGCCAAAGGAGGCACTCCGTGATCAACGTTCGCAATACTCTGCGTGGTGGTTCCGGCAACGTGGACATCAACATGGGACCGTTGGTGGACATGGTCTTCCTGTTGCTGATTTTTTTCGTGGTCACCACCAGCTTCGTCAAAGAGACGGGCATTGATGTGCAGCGCTCCACCGCCGCCACTGCCGAGGTGAAAACCCGTGGCAACATCATGCTGGGGTTGAGTGCCGATGGTCTGGTTTATTATGAAGGCAAACGCATCGACGTGCGCAGTGTGCGAGCGCACATTGAGCGGGCCCTGGCCGAGGACCCCGAAAGCGGCGTGGTGCTGGTGGCGGACAAGGATTGCGTCACCGGCGTGGTGGTGCAGGCCATGGACCAGTGTCGTTTGGCGGGAGCGAAGAACGTGAGTCTGGCGGCCAAAAGGCTGGACAGCCAATGAATCTGCGCTCGGGCATGCGCATGGGAGTTGTCATAACACTGGCGCTGGTGCTCAATGCCGGGTTGCTGTTGATGGCAGCGCTGCTGACCTCGGAGCGGCCTCTTCCCCAGGACATCAGCCAGCCCCAGGCTATCAGCCTGATCAAGCTGAGAGACACCTCGCCGCCTCCGCCTGAGCCTGAGAAGGTCATCAAGGAACCCGAAGAAAAACCCAAGCTGGATTTTATGCCTGAGCTGGCGGCCCCCAGCATGTCGGGACCCGATCCGTTGGATATTCAAATCAACCTGGACCCATCGCTCTTTGCTGTGGGGCCTGCCCGGGGCGATTTTATTTTCAACAGCGAAGATCTGGATCAACCGCCCCGGCAAATGGTGCGCACAGACCCGGTTTATCCGTACCGTGCCCGGCAACGCAACATCGAAGGCGAAGTGAAGGTGAAGCTGTTGGTCAGGGCCGATGGGACCGTGGCCAAAGTGACAATTCTGGAGTCAAAGCCCAAGGGCGTGTTTGATGCGTCGGTCAAAAAAACGGTGCCCAACTGGAAGTTTTCACCGGGTAGAATTGATGGTAAGGCCGTGCCCTCCTGGGTGGTTACCAATGTGGTGTTTGTTCTGAGCAACTGAGGTTTCCGTGCACACGAGTATCAGCAGGTTGATCAGGGAAACAATACCGGCCATGGCTCCGGTGGTTGTCTTGTTCTGTCTGCTTGTTGTTCTAGCGGAATTTGTTTTTGCCCAGGATGATGAATGCATCATTTTGCAAAACAAAATCGAATCCGGAAGTGATCTCAGCCCCCGAGCCCAAAAAATTCTCTTCAGCTGCCGCAACCGACAGGATGATGGCCACTTTACCGAAGCAGCCAAGGTCATGAATGACTGGATCATCGGTCATCCCGGACAGCCTCATCACCTGCTGTATTTTAATCTTGCCATCAGCCACATGGGCCTGGGTCAATCCACTGAAGCGAGGGACAACCTGGAGAGCGCAGTGGCC
>JAUUYW010000045.1 GCA_030590265.1 Candidatus Krumholzibacteriia bacterium | reverse complement strand
TTAGGCAAGAAACGGTGCCTGGTCCAGGAACCATTGCGATTTTTCGAATATAATCATCTACAAGTGACTTTCACTTGAGGCCAAGGATGATTGTAAGTGGCCTGGAGAATGTTGAAAATTTGGGAACCCAGGACGGTCTTCACCACAATTGGGCCAATTTAATCTTCAGCCGGGTTCCAGTCGTGTTCCGGATTGTTGAATGATCCCAATCCTGCTGAGCGGGTGGAAGCCAGCTCCAGCGCCCATAAGTTTTCTGATTTTTTAAATTCGTTTCCTACCATGAAAATGCTCATGCCCAGCAGGGCCAGGAGCAGGGAGTCCAGTCCGGAATCTGCAATTCTTCCCATGGAGGGCATCAGTCCCAGAACCCTGAGTGTAACTTTAACAATCTGAAGGGTGGCCATGATTATCAGGAATCTTCCCAAATTCTTTTCCAGAACCCGTCTTTCGATGAGCACCAAAGAGATTAGCAATACGTTCCGTCCGATGGAAAATGGAGTGTTGGGCAGGGCTTGATTAATCCCGGCAAAAATAACCGCCATGAGAAAGGCACCATTCAGGAGATGAAAAACGCCGACAATCAGACCAAAGCGGCTGAGAAAAGGTTGAACCCCTATCCAGATAAACCCGGCGGCCAGCAGCCACAAGGCCAGAATCCAGCTGAGCCAGGCACCACCGGTAATCAAATTGACAATGGGCGAGCCAGAGGTTGCCAGAAGGTCTCCGATAAAATTTCCCACCGCCGCCACAATGGTCAGGAGGGCTCCGGCATTCAGCAAAGAGCTACCGCGCAGGCCGCCGTTGATTTCAGCCCAAGGGTCTCCGATTTGTGATTGGCTCATTTCAGGCTCCTGTTATCTGATGCTGCTATTAAGGGATTCCAGAGAACAATTGAAAAAGTCAATAGGCTTACAGGTTAGCCTTGTCTTGGGTTTTTTTCAACCCCAGCTTTGCACCCTTTTTTGGCAATGGAACTACCAGACTAACAATTTGTCTGCCCGGATCTTTGACATTTTTGTTTGGCCGGGCTTTAATGCCTTTATGAAAGTAGCATTCATAGGCACCCACGGAGTGGGCAAAACCACTCTCTGTTTCGAACTGGCCGCAGCCCTGAAGCGACTGGATCTGAGCGTTGACCTGGTCAAAGAGGTGGCCCGGGGCTGTCCTCTGCCCATCAATCGGGAGACAACCCGAGATGCACAGAACTGGATCCTGCACACCCAGGTGGCCAGGGAAATCGAACTGGCTGAGGGTTTCGAGGTGATTGTCTGTGACCGGGCCGTCCTCGATAATTATGCCTATATGGTCCATGCTGAAGGCAGGCGTCCGGAAATTGAGCCCTTCATTCGGCATTGGCTGCAAAGCTACGACCTTTTGGTCAAGGTCCCGGTCATTGCGGCTCCGTCATTTGACGGAACTCGCGACACTTCGGTGGAGTTTCAATTGGGCATCGACCAGCTCATTGACCAACTCCTGGTCGAATTTGAATTGGATTGTCTGGAGCTGCCCGGTGGCTCCCGTGAAGGGTGGGTTCACAAGGTATTGGAGTCCCTGGATCTGCCTGGCGAACCACCCCAATTGGACCTGTTCTCTTGATTTGAACCGCACTGAACGGAGCGCACAACTTTGTCCGTCCTGAAGCTTCGAGTGATGACTTTCAATCTTTTGACTTCCACCAAGCAGAAGCGGCGGCATCCGTGGCGTCTGCGCCGGCGGAACATCGCCCGAATTTTCCGGGAATGGCAGCCCGATGTGGTTGGCACCCAGGAAGCCAACTTTCGCCAATTGAAAGAATTGTCCGACCTGCTGCCCGATTACGATTTTCTGGGTGAAGGCAATTTGGGCCACAGCATGGCTCACAGCGACAGCAGCTGGTACTGCGCCACATTCTATCGAAACGACCGGGTTCGCCCCATGGACTCTTCGGGAAGCAGTGAAACTCTCTGGCTTTCACCAACTCCTGAAGTTCCCGCATCCCAATTCCATCTGGGAACCCGTCCTCGTCTGGTGACCTGGAACAACTTCGAGCTCATTGGCTCGGCCCAGCCGTTTGTTTTTGGCACAACTCATCTGGAAGCGGTCAACAGCTGGCACCGGCAACGAAGTGTTGATCTGCTGCGCCAGCATGTGAGCAATAAGGTTCACGAGTTGGGATCGGACACACCCGTCTTTCTGACCGGCGACTTCAACGCGGTGGCGGATTCACCGGAGATCAAGGCCCTGCTGGACCAGAACCTTCCTCACGAGCCCATGTTCGATGCCTGGGCCGAAACTCACGGCAGTGAATCACCCGAAGGTGCCACCTTTCGTGGCCTCGGGCTGCGCGATCGACTTGGTCATGCCCTGTTGGGGCCCCGGCGCATTGACTATGTATTTTTCCGACCCCGTCTGGAAATCCATACCGTGCAACGGGTGGGGTTCGAGGGATTTGACCACCGCCGCAGTGCTCTGCCATCTGATCATTATCCCGTGTGTGCCGATTTCCAACTTGCCCGGTAAGCTTCAGACTGGTAAAACCACTGCAGTAGTTTCCCACCAATCATCTGACCTTTTCCTGGATGGTAAACATGTCCGACCAGCAGCCGGCAATTTCACCCGAAGACCTGGAAAATGCAATGCGCAAGATGCCTGCCCCGGTGGCGGTTATCGGCGCTTCTCATGAGGGAACCCTTGGCGGCTTGACAGCAGCTTGGGTCACTCGTGTCTCCCTGGATCCGCCACTGTTGCTGGTGGCCGTGGGGCATGAACGCTTTACCTGGGGCCTGATGTCTGGTTCCGACCAGTTCACCGTTAGTTTGCCCACCAAGGAACAGGTGCCCGAGGCCCGTCTTTTTGGTTTGAAAAGCCGGCGGGATGTGGACAAATGGTCTCAGGTGGACCATGTCTTGCTTGGAGAGGGGATCCCGGCCCTGGAACATTGCACTGCGCGATTTCTATGCCGGAAAACCGACGTTTTCACCACCGGCGACCACGATTGTTTTGTGGGACTTGTGATTGATGCGCAGACCATTGGTGACCTGCCTGCCTTGCCCATGCGGGGTGGGGACTATGCTCCAGCCAAGGAATGACTGGGTTTTTGCTCCAAAGAGTTCAGGTCGCAGTTGCCAAAATGTTCATTTCTGTTAGAATGTAATTATGCGGTCACAGACGGATTGTTCGTTTGCGGATCGCACGCTCCACCTCAAAACGAAGGAGGGCCCCGTATGGAACCTGCCACTAGCCTACCCATCTCTGAAATCTTTCCCCCTGAAATTCTCTCTCTGCCCAAAGTCGAAGTTCCGGTGTCCGGTGTTTCCGGTTTTTGCCTGAAAAACGATGAAAAGCAGGTCGTCTTTTTTGTATTTGAAGAGGGTGTGAGTGTTCCCGATCATTCACACTGCGAGCAAAAGGGCATGGTCATCTCCGGTGAGATGATGATCGAAATCGAAGGCGAGACGAATCTCTTCCAAGAGGGAGATTCCTATATTATTCCCAAGGATGTCAACCATCGGGTGAATTTCAGCCAGCGCACGGTGCTGATCGATATGTCGGCTGCACCCAACCGCTACGCGGTTGCGCCCTGATCTGAATTTTCCTCAAAAAGACAACGCCCGTTCCATGGTTGGAGCGGGCGTTGTCTTTTGTTGATATGAACCGGCCTCAATTGGGCCCGATGACCACTTCAAACCGCTTGTCCGGAGTGATGTATTTGCGAGCGGCGGCCAGCACCATCTCGGGTGTGCAGGAGTGAATGGCCGCCACCACATTCTCCAGATCATTGGCGTTGCGGCCGAACATGCGATCCCTTGCCGTGCGGCTGACCCGTGAAGAATTGGATTGCGATCCGATGAGCAGGTGGCCCAAAAGTTGGGCCCGGGCCATCTCGAATTCTTCGCTTTCCACTTCCTTGATGGCCATGTTGCCGAGAACTTCGAGCATGGTTTGGCGGGCTTCATCTTCGCTCTCGGGCGCTGTCAAAACATAGGACAGGAACATGCCTTGCCCAAACCCGGCCGTGCTCATGGTTCCGGTGTTGTAACAAAGTGATTTCTGGTTGCGCAGGTATTCAAACAGGCGTCCGGCCTGACCGTTGAGAACTTCCTTGAGCAGCATCAACGGGAATCGATCTTCATCCACATCCATGGGGCCGGGCCAGGCTGTCAGCACAATGCTTTGGTTTTGCTGACGGGTGATGCGGGCCGAAACAACATTGTCCGCCTTGCGGGTGGGGCCGGGTTGAGGATTTTCTGGCTCCTGGGCCACAGGCAGGTCCTGAAGAAGATCTTCCAGACGCCGGAGCAGGTCTTCGGGATCAAAACTGCCCGAGGCGGTGATTTGCAGGTTGCCGGTGGTCCAGTTCTCGGCATGCCGGGCAACCAAATCATCCCGGGTCAGCAAGGGCAGGCTTTCGGCAGTGCCGATCATGGGCCGACCGTAAGGATGGTCTCCATAAATCAATTCCCTCAGTTTAACCGCGGCAGCCTGGAATGGACTGTCCTGCAAGGCTGCCAGTTGTTCCAAAGCCAAGCGTCTTTCCTGATCAATTTCATGCTCCGGAAACGACGGCGCGTTGATCAGGCGGCCGGCATAATCCAGGGCCAGATCCAGGCGATCACTCAGGGCGCTGATGAAGAGTCCCGTGAAATCCCGCTCGGTGCGCGGGCCAATGCTGGCTCCATCGCCTTCCAGGGCTTCAAAGATTTCTTCGGATTTTTGCGTGCCGGTGCCCTTGATCTGAACCATCGGGGTCAGGGTGGACAGCCCGCTGTTTTCAGTGGTTTCACTGGTGGCGCCACCCCGGTTGGTCATGGCCATGGTCAGAATGGGCAAGGCATCGTCCCGTCGCAGGCAGACTTCAATGCCACCTTGGAGGTGATGGGTCTCGAAAGGTTGGTCCACTGTGGCCGTTTTCGACTGATGATTTCCAGAGGTCTGAATGGTCACTGTTTTGAACTTCTCATGGCCCTGGGCGCTGGGCAAAATCCCGTCCAGAAGCTGATCCAATTGCTGTGGATCGGTGGGAATGTCAAAATCAGCCGGTTCGGTTCCGTTGGGCAGGTAAATCACGCAACTCAGTTCGTTGCGCCGGAAATATTGGCGGCACAGGGCAGCCACTTCATCACTGGTCACGGCGGCCACCTGGTCAGGAAAGTTGAAGGCCGAAGGCAGGTCGCCCATGGCCTCGTTGTGCCCCAGGGTAGAGGCCTGTCCCTGAACCGTTTCTTCCCCGAAAAGGAAAGACCGATTGACGCGCACCCGGGCACGGTCCAGTTCCTTCTCTGTGCAACCATCGCGGCCCAGGTCGGCCAATATTCCGGCCACAGCCTTGATCGCCTCGGTTAAACGCTGGGCATTGGTTTCCATATCCACCAGCAGAACGCCTTCGCGGGGGCCGGTTTCAGTCATGACCGTGGCGTCGTCCACCAGCTTGAGATCTTCCTGAACTTGCCGGTGCAGACGACAACTGCGGCCATCGTTCAGCACTCGCCGCACCACGCTGAGGGTGGCTGAGAGATTGTCCACCTCGCCGGGCCCTGGAAAAATGAGTTTGCAATAGGCGCGCTGGATGTCCCCGTATTCCACTCGCAACCGGCAATGGTCGTGGGCATTTTCGGTCAGCGGTGAAGGGACCAGAGTTTTTTCAGGATCCTGATGGCCGGTGGGCGATTGGGCCGGCCCAAACTTGTCCTGCACCAGGGTGAATGCTTCCTGGGGATCCACATCCCCGCAAACAACCACCGTCATGTTGTCCGGACGATAGGACGATCGCCAGAATTCCAGGATGTCATCCCGGTTGCGCTCCAGCAGGTTTTCGTCCCGGCCGCCGATGGGGTTGCTGTAGGGGCTGCGGTCGAAGGCCAACTCGAGTCCCCAGCGCCAGGTCACGCCAAACCCGAAAGGGATGTCGTCGTACATGTGGTTTTCGTGCACCAGAACCTGGCGCTCGGCGTCCAGGCTTTCTGGCTCAAAATTCGAATTGAAGAGTGAGTCGGCCAGAATGTCCACTGCAGTGGACAGCTGTGCGGCGGGGGTGGTGATGTGGTAATTGGTAGTCTCGTAGCCTGTTCCGGCGTTTGTGCTGCCTCCGGCGAAGGCCACTTCTTTGGCAAAGTCGCCTTCATTGCGTTTTTCAGTGCCTTTGAAAAGCATGTGTTCGATGCCGTGGGACCAACCTCGCAAGGGCTGGGGTTCCCTGTTTGATCCAACTTTCACCCAGACATTGCACACGGCAACTGCTGTGCGGTGGTCTTCCTTGATGATCACTTTCATGCCATTGGGCAAGACCGCCAGGTGCAAACCGCTACACAATTTGCTGGAGTGCAGGAAGCCGTCGGAATTGAACAGGTTGGACATCGTCTCTCTCTTTTCAGTTGATGTGGGAAGCCATTATCTCTTGATAAGCCAAATTGTAAACGTCGGAAATGCATCACCGTGGTTGACTCTCCACAAGCCAGTGGCCAGTTTTCCCTGTAACCTGCCGATTGTTGCAATCGGAACTCTTCTTCCCAGGAGCCTGAACCTTGACCAAAGAGGTCCCCGCCGAGGGCCACAGCCGCGTGCGCCGTCAGCTTTTTCGGCTGATTGAGCGATTCACTCCTGACGAGACCACCATCATGGTGGTCGTTGCGGCGTTGGTGGGACTGATCGGTGGTTTTGGGGCCATTCTTTTTCGCTGGCTGGTGGATGTGTTTCAGGGTCTGGTCATCGGCCATGGTGAAGACACGGTCAGCCTCCTGGAACCACTTCCTGTCTGGATGAAAATTCTGCTGCCGGTGGTTGGCGGGCTCATTGTGGGCCCCTTGGTGCATTTTGGCGCCCGTGAGGCCAAGGGCCACGGAGTTCCCGAAGTCATGGGGGCCATGATCTTCAAAAAAGGCATCATCAGGCCGGTTGTGGCCGCGGTCAAAATCATAGCCAGTGCCCTGACCATTGCCTTTGGTGGCTCCGTAGGTCGTGAAGGGCCCATCGTGCAAATCGGCGCGGCCATGGGCAGCACTCTGGGACAATGGTTGCGTTTTTCTCCCCAACGCCTGCGCACACTCATTGGCTGCGGTGCCGCCGCCGGAATTGCCGCCACCTTCAACGCCCCCATTGCCGGTGTCTTCTTTGCCCTGGAAATCCTCATGCGGGATTTTGCCGTGCGCACCTTCAGTCCGGTCATTGTGGCCAGTGTGGTGGCCACAGCTATCAGCCGGGAATTCCTGGGGGATACTCCCGCATTCCCGGTGCCTGGTTTTGTCATTCATGGTTCCCACGAATTGCCCATGTATCTGGTTTTGGGGCTGCTGGTGGGGGTGATCGGTGTGGTGTATGTGCGCACTCTCTACGCCTCCGAAGATGCTTTCGAACGCCTGCCGGTTCCTGACTGGATCAAGCCTGCCATCGGTGGACTGGGCCTGGGTGTGCTGCTGGTTTTCTTCCCGCAAGTGTACGGTGTTGGTTACGACTCCATGGTTGCGGCCCTGGACGGTCGCATGGTCTGGCAGCTGATGGCCCTGTTGGTGGTGGTCAAACTCCTGGCTGTCAACCTGACCCTGGGTTCGGGTTTCTCCGGTGGTATTTTTGCACCGGCCCTCTTTCTCGGGGGCATGCTGGGCGGAGCTTTTGGCTCGCTGTTGCAAAAAGTCTATCCAACTTCGGTGGAAGCGGTGGGCGCCTTTGCCATGGTGGGCATGGCGGCCATGGTGGGAGCGGTCACCGGTGGGCCGTTGACAGCCATCCTCATCCTTTTTGAAATGACGGGTGAATACCATGTCATCCTGCCCCTGATGCTGGCCAGCATCGGCGCCGCCCTGGCTTATCGTAGCCTCATGAAAGAAAGTATTTTCACCCTCAAATTGAGTCGCGATGGTCGTCCCCTGGAATTTGGCCGGGAGAGCGCCCTGCTCAAGGATCACCATGTGCAGGATGTGATGGAAGTGGGGCCCAATTCCCTCAGCATGCGCGACAGTTTTGATCGCATCCTGGAGCTCTTTCTCTCCAACCCTGATGAGCATTATTATGTGGTGGATGATGAAGGCAAGCTCGCGGGTCGCATCTGCATCAATGATGTCAAAGGGCTTTTGAACGAAAAGGGTCTCGGAAGAGTATTGATTGCCGGTGATTTTGTGGGGCCGGTGCCGGACGTTGTGGCCAGGCAGGACAACCTGGAAGACTGCCTTTTGGCCCTGGGCCACGAAGACAGCGTTGATTTGCCCGTGATATACAACAGGGAGCATCCGGTGCTGGTGGGAATCATCACCCGGCGGGCCATCCTGGAAGTGTACAACCGCGAAGTGCTTCACCATCACGACATGGGCATCCATCTGGTTACTGGAGAGGCCCGCATGCACGACTGTGTGGAGTTGCCGGAGACCTACAAGGTGCAAATGTTGCTCCCGCCGGACCACTGGTATGGGAAATGCCTCAGGGAACTGGAGTTGCGCCGGAAATACAACATCTCGGTGTTGGCCATCAAGCATCGCACCTTGATGGGACATTCGCACAACGAGATGCCCAATCCCGACTTGGCCTTGCGCCTGGGCGACCGGCTGATCATCGTGGGGGAGATCAAGGACCTGGAAGATCTGCTGGCTGCCACCAATCCCCGAGTCCTATCCGGCAATGCAGAAGGAGAGCCACATGAATAATCCCGAATATTATGGCCACCCTCGCCGGGAGATGGGACCCTTTGTCCCTGGGGACGCCCGCCGGGTGCTGGATATCGGGTGCGGGGCGGGGGCTTTTGCCGCCGGCCTGAAGGAGAGCCGAAAAAACTCCGGCGGTGATCTGGAAATCTGGGGCGTGGAGATGTGCCCGGAGGCGGCCAAACTGGCGGCCGAGGTTATGGACAAGATCCTGAGCGGAGATTTTTCCTCGGTTTTGCCGGAGCTTCCCGAAGGGTATTTCGATTGCATCGTTCTGAATGATGTGCTGGAGCATGTGGTCCATCCGGATGATATCTTGCGGCGGATCAAGCCATTGCTGGCCAAAGGTGGGGTGGTGGTGGCCTCCATTCCCAACGTTCGTCATTTTTTCAACGTGGTGAACCTGGCTGTGGGTGGCCGCTGGGATTACACTGACGAAGGCATTCTGGATCGCACCCACCTGCGGTTTTTTACCCGGGACAGCATGAAACGGATGTTTCAGGACACGGGATATCGGGTCGATACCATGCAAGGCATCAACGCCACCGGTTCACTCAAATTCAAACTGGTGAATCTGCTCACTTTGGGTCGGTGGTCCGACATGAAATACCTTCAGTTCGCCGTGGTGGCCTCACTTCAGGATTGACCACGTTGCGGGAATGGGAGATTGGCTTTGGCGGTTGACCCTCGCACCATCATCACCGTAGACGTGGAAGAATGGTTCCACGGTCACAACTATCTCGATCTGGTACCAGCTGAAAAGTGGGATGGCCTGGAATCAAGGGTGCGGCAGGGGATGGATATCTGTCTCGATTTGCTGGACCGTCACCAGGTGAAGGCCACTTTTTTTGTCTTGGGCTGGACGGCGCAACGTCATCCCGAAGTGGTCAGGGATATTCTGGCGGCCGGTCACGAGGTGGCCTGTCACAGCTATTCTCACCCGGTTGTCTACGAAATGAGTGAAGAGGAATTTCGTGACGACTGTCTGCGCGCCAGGGAGGCTCTCAACAAAGCCGGTGCCGCTGGTGTCGTGGGTTACAGGGCACCCAGTTTCAGCATCACTCCTGCTGTTCACCACTACCTGAAAATTCTTCAGGACTGTGGCTTTTCCTACGATTGCAGTCTCTTTCCGGTGCGGCATCCCCGTTACGGCCAGCCCGGCAGTCCGCGAAGACCGTTTCGGCTGGGTGAGGGGTCCAACAGCCTGGTGGAAATCCCCATGCCCACCTGGCGTGTTTTAGGACCGAATATTCCTTTCTCCGGGGGTGGGTATCTGCGGATTTTGCCCTGGCCGGCCTTCAAAGCCCTGCGTGGGTTGGCTGCCGGACAGGGAATCCCCTGCATCGTCTATCTTCATCCTTGGGAACTGGACAGTTTCAAACCCCAGGTGGGGCAATCAAAAACCACCAGATTGCGCAGCCAGGGTGGGCAGTCCACCATGCCTCTCAAACTGGAACG
Organism: Candidatus Krumholzibacteriia bacterium; assembly: GCA_030590265.1. Lineage (GTDB taxonomy): Bacteria > Krumholzibacteriota > Krumholzibacteriia > LZORAL124-64-63 > LZORAL124-64-63 > LZORAL124-64-63. Next base: position 4,196 of record JAUUYW010000045.1, on the reverse strand, counting down.
CATTCTGAAGCAGGGGGAATTTGAAACCCTGGGGCAGTATGTGGGACGATTGAGGGAAGCCGACGAGTTGCCCATCCGGGCAGTCTAATCAGCCAATGCAATGACAAACAGAAGCGGACCCTTCGCCATGGGTCCGCTTCTGCCGTTCACTTGTCACTGTTCTAACGCTCGCCTTGAATCACGCGCCCGAATCATCAAAAACCGCCAAGGGGGGAAGCGGAGGTTGTTATCTTCGGTCATGGTGGTATGGTACGTTGGCCGGGAGAGGAAGTTCCCGGTATTTTTCAATTTTCCGGGTTTTATTTTCCAACAATTGATCGAAAGGAATCTGCCACCATGTCTTCGCTACGCCAGGATCCCTTGACTGGGCGCTGGGTGATTATTGCAGCGAAAAGACAGGGGCGTCCCAATGATTTTCGGCGGCCAGGAAGGGCTGAGGAAGACCTCTGCTTGCGAGCAGCCCCCCAGGCTGATTGTCCATTTTGCCCTGGCCAGGAGCACCAGACTCCGCCTGAAGTGATGGCCACTGGACGACACCAGGGTGGAGAAGCCAATTCACCGGGGTGGCAGGTTCGGGTTTTTCCCAACAAGTTTCCGGCCATGCAGGCCCAGCCAATGCTCCTGGATGATCCGGATCAAACGGCAGATCCTTTGCTGCGACCCCAGGGAGATGCCATCGGGGGGCATGAGGTTTTGGTCTGTTGCCCTGGACATCAAGAAAGTTTGGCCAGCCTGACGGTGGATCATTTGGCGCAGGTTTTGTTCGGGGTGCGGGAGCGGGTCCGGATTTTGGGTCAGGAGCACACCAATGCTCGATATGTTTTGGTTTTTGGCAATCATGGTCCCGAAGCCGGGGCGACTCTGGCCCATTCCCATCTGCAAATCATCACCACACCGGTGGTGCCGATTCTGGTGGTGGACCAGATGGCCAATTTTATCCGCCATGACGAGGTTGCCGGTTCGTGTCTCCTGTGCGATACCCTGGAGTCGGAAGAGTCGGCGAAAGTGCGCCTGGTCTCCTGCAATCCGGGTTGGGTGGCGGTGGCTCCCTGGGCCAGTCGCTTTGCCTATGAAATGAAGTTGATTCCCCGGCGACATGCCGCCAGTATGCTCGAGGCTACGGATTCAGAATTGCATCATTTGGCCGACTTGCTCAAGGTCTGTCTGAATCGTTTGCTGGGTTGCTCCCCGAACGTTGATTTTAACCTGGTTTTTCACAATGCACCGGTGGCGTCCACGGCCGGATCCGGGTATGGTAACGAAAAGCTGGATGCCTTGATGGATGCATCCGGCCCAGCCAGGGAATTGTTTCATTGGCACCTGGAAATATTGCCGCGTTTGAGCCGGTTGGCCGGGTTCGAAACCGGCACCGGGTTTGCCATCAACAGTTTGCCCCCGGAAGAAGCGGCGGCCCGTCTCCGCCCGGAAGGAATTTGAATTGAATATCCTGATGGTGAGCGCAGAAATGGCTCCTTTTGCCAAAGTTGGCGGTTTGGCCGATGTGGCGGCAGCCCTTTCCCGGGCCTTGGCCTCACGCGGTCACGACGTGCGGGTGATTTTGCCCCTGTACGGCAATCTGGATCGGGATCGTGAAAACATCAGACCTTTGAAAAAACTGCCACCTCTGGCCCTGCGCGTTGGCCAGGAGGTGCACGATGTGCGATTCCATGTGCGTGGTTCCACTTCTTCGGCGGTGAAAATCTATCTGGTGGAATGCTCCACACTTTTTGAAAAAAAGGGAATTTATACCTACAGCGATGGTGTCGGTTTTGAAGACAGCCTGGCGCGGTCCAGTTTGCACGGTCAGGCGGCTTTGCTGCTGCCTCGGTTGCTGGAATGGCCGGTGGATGTGGTGCATGCCCACGACGCCAGCTCGGTGCCGACTGTGTTGTACCGGAAGCACTGGTATGCAGGTCGTCAGGTACCCGGACCAGCCGGTACCCTGTTGACTATTCACAATCTGGCCCACCAGGAAACCCATCCAACTGATGCGGTGGACACTCTGGGTCTGTCCCGGACCCTGGCCTCGTATCCGGGATTGCTGGAATTTCATGGGCGAATCAATCTTTTGAAGGCCGGAATTCTGGGAGCAGATCTGGTCAACACCGTGAGCCCGAATTATGCCCTGGAAACCACGGGAGATGAAGAATATGGCTGTGGTTTGCAGGAAATTCTCCAGAGTAGGGGCCAGGACTACTGCGGCATTCTCAATGGAGGAGATTACGAGACCTGGGATCCCACACGAGACAAAGCCTTGGCCGCGACCTATGGCCCGGATCGTTTGGCCGGCAAAGCCAAATGCCGCACAGCCTTGCTGAAGGAACTGAATATTGCTCCCGAGAACGGTCAGCCTGTTTGTGGTTTTGTGGGACGATTGGTGGGGCAAAAGGGAGTTGATATTTTGCTGCCCATCATGAGTCGTCTGGCTCAGGATGGTTTTGCTTTTGCCATTCTGGGCACAGGTGAACCGCGTTTGGAAAAGGCCATGCGCGAGGTCGCTGGTCGGCATAAGACCCGCATCGCCTTTGTGGACAAATTTGACGAATCCCTGGCCCACCGAATTTACGCCGGCAGTGATCTTTTTCTGATGCCCAGCCAGTTTGAGCCTTGTGGATTGTCCCAGATGTATGCCCTTCGTTATGGAACACCGCCGGTGGTTCGCTGGACCGGAGGTTTGGCCGACACAGTGGCGGATGCCCAACAGAATGAGGCTGTGGGCACGGGTTTTGTCTTCACCGATTCACGGCCCGAAAGCCTTTTGGCTGCCTTGAGACGGGCGCAGGTTATGTTCGCTGATTCAGACCGGTGGCTGGAGTTGCAGGCAGCGGGCATGGCCCAGGATTTCAGCTGGGATCTGGCGGCCGAGAACTACGAAGAATTGTACAAAACAACCGTCAGCAGGCAGAACTGACGCTGAAGGAGCGCAACGGTGGATCATCTGGAATACCTGGAAAAACGCAACGGCATTGTGGCGGCGGCCTTTGAACAAAGTGACCAGCCGATGATGGTGGTGGACCCGGACGGTCAGGTTGTCCTGGCCAGTGACGGCGCCGGTGTTTTGCTGGGAGAGGCCCGGGCAGAATTGATTGGCAAGGAGTTGAAACTCTATTTCCTGCGGCCTGAAACCCTGGCCGAATGCCGCGAAGCCTGGCACTCAGGTTCCACCGAAAGCCGAACTCTGGAAATCAAAAACAGCCAGGGTGAGGTCAGGGCGGTGGAGGCCAGATGTTTGCCCTTTAGCGCAGCAACTTCTGATGCATCCAAGAAGGATATCCCTGACAATGGTTACGGGCTGCTCATGCTCACGGATGTTCTTGGCCAGCAGTTGGCTGACGAAAAACGGATGATGCGTTTGGCCAAGCTCTCGTTGCTCAATCAGGTGAGTGAGGCTCTTTATGGGGCTCATCTTACTCTGGATCAGATTCTTCAAGCGGTTCTTATCTGCATCACCTCAGGCCAGGGTTTGGGTTTCAACCGCGCCTTTCTGCTGTTGATTGATGAGGCCAGCCTGCAGTTGAAGGGCGAAGTGGCCATCGGGCCCAGCAATGCCGAAGAGGCCTCCCGCATCTGGGTGGATTTGGCCGACGCCGAGGTGGATCTTTTTGAAATGATGACCAGTTATGACCAGTCCATCAAGACCACGGATGCAGCCGTCAACAAAATCGTCAGCCAGATGAGTGTTTCGTTGGATGACCGGGAAAACCTGCTCATCAAATCCATGGTCAATCGTGAGGTTTTGCACATCACACCGGAAATGAACTGGCCGGGGGTGGATACTATTCGAAACTGGTTGGGAACCACGGAATTTGCCTTGGCGCCACTGATGACCCAACGCGGACCCTTGGGTGTTATTCTGGCCGACAACGCCATCAACAATTCCCCCATTGGCAGCCTGGATCTGGAGTTTCTTTTTCTGTTTGCCAACCAGAGCGCGGGGGCCATCGAAAACAACCGTCTTTATGGGGAGCTGGAAAAAAGACTCATCGATTTGCGCAAGGCCCATGAACGGCAGAAGGAAGACCAGGAAACCCTGCGGCGCATGGATCGACTCAGTGTGATGGGAGAAACTTCGGCCATCGTGGCCCATGAATTGCGCAATCCGTTGGTCTCCATTGGTGGGTTTGCCCGGACCCTGGTGCGCAACCTGGACGAGGATGACCCCAATCTGGAGTTCGCCCGAATAATAACGGACGAAG
>JAUUYW010000452.1 GCA_030590265.1 Candidatus Krumholzibacteriia bacterium | reverse complement strand
CCGGTGGGGGAGTTGCCGTTCTGCAATACGTTCGGCAATGGGAGTCATTCACCGGCTATCTCTTTATACCCCTGAAACCCAAAAATCTGGTCCCAAAGTAAGAAAAGGAGAATATTCGCCATGAAAAAATTCTTAATCACAATGATGTTGTTAGTGGCCGTTTCTGCCCTTGCAGCTGATCCCCAACCGACCCAAAACAGCAAATCCAATGCCGCTGGTACCAATGAGCCCGTTGAAGTGCGCGGTGTGCCGAACATTTCGGTGAACCAGGCTGAAATCAAAAAATACGGTGCTGAAGAGAAAAGCGGCGGCAACGACATTGGAATCCATCCTGCCAGCAACCCCCTGATGCCGGAAATCAATCGGATTCAGGACCAGGCCACTGCCCGGTTGGTCGATTTGAACTCTCAACTGCAAAACCAGAGCAATGATGCCCGTTCCCTCGAGTTGATTCGCGAAATGGAGAGCGTCAAACAGGAAGCCGAGCTGGACATCATGCGTTTGCAAGCCCGGGCCGCCTTGGCTCGTGGTGATCAGGAAACAGCTACCCAGATCAACAACGCCATCGAAGAAATGACCACTCCTCGCCCTCCGCGTCAGGCCATCGAGCGTCCAGCTCCTGCCGGCGCACGGAACTAAGGAGTACCAATCATGAAAAAGTTAATTCTACTCTTAACAGCAATGCTGTTGTTTGCCTGGACAGCCACTGCGTTGGCTGACGTGGGGCCCCCCATCAAGGTCACGCTGATGAAGGGTTCGGATATTCCCGTGGAGGGAGAACCCTTCAAAGGCAGCCTGGAAATCACTGTCGGAGCTCCTGGTGAATTGACCGGCTTCCGTTTTGAAAGCGATAGCTGGGTCACCGTCTCTCTTGGGGCGCCGACCAGCAAAAACCTGACACCTGGCGATAGCCTGGAAGTTCCTTTTGAGGTGCGATCTTTCTCGGGATCAGGCAGCCTGGTTTTCATGTTTGAAGTGGATGGCAATACCTTCCGCAAAAACCTGGATTTCTCCCGAGCCCATGCCTTGCGCATGGCTGGCCCTGCTCCAGTAAAAGAATCGAAAGACAACACCGCTCCCATTCCAAATTCAATGGAAATTGCTCCTGCCCCTGATGATGAAGTGGTGGGAATGCGCGGAAAAAATGATTCTGAAGACGATGAAAATGCCACAATCTTGCGCACCATCCGGGTGTATGGCCGGTTCACCTATGTGCGTGGCGATGGCACCATCATGGGTGCCGATGGTGTGAACGTCCGGGTCTACGATGAGGATGTTTTCGACGACGATCTGCTGGCCAATGTGGTCACCGACGCCCATGGCTATTACGATGTCAACATCAACACCAATGATGCCGGCGAGACAAATCCGGATCTGTACGTCAGGTTCCGGGCGGCCAATTCCAGGGTTAATGTGGGCGCCGCCACCAATGACAACATTTACACCTGGGCCACGGGCACCTGGGACAACTATTCGGGCAGTTCCCTGAATCTCGGTTCCCTGGAACCAGCCAATGAAGCGGATCACCCTTCATTGCACATTCTGACCGATCTGGTTCGAACCTGGCGCTGGCTCATTAACCGCGAAGGATACGACCTTCCTTTTGTGGCCGGTCGCTGGCCTGATGGAACATCTGGTGCCTGGTACGATCCTTGGTCTGCGGAGATTCAGGTCTCCACGGGTCGCCAGTGGAACGAAGCCACTCATTCCCATGAGTATGGTCACCATTTTATGCACAACTATTCTGACACCGTATCTCCCGACTACTGCAACGACATTTGCGATGCCGATTTCCCGGATGATTGCGGTCATTGCATCTGGTGCCAGGAAACGGCAACCATTGCCATGAACGAAGGTTGGTCCAACTGGTTGGCCGATGTGCTGACTCGCTCCTATGCGGGGGATTACGGCATACCTTCGGTGAACACGCGTTCCCAGGAAACTTTGGGCAATTGCGGCGGAAGTTTGGATGATCCCTGGATCACCGAAGGTTTCCTGGGCGCCCTGTGCCGGGATATCGAAGACAGCACCAACGATGACCAGTGGCAGTTCCCGAACCAGGCAGACGTCCTGTCTCTGGGCACCAATGAAATTTTCGATGTGGTTGATTTTGACGAACCCCTCACACCTGCCGAGTTCCTGACTGCGTTCAAAAACCGGTTCCCCGGGCATAAGGAAAACCTATGGGAAACAGCCATGAACGTTGGCTATCAGATTGATGCGACCGCACCCCAGGCGGTGACCAATCTGACTTCTACCAGCCACAACACTTGGGGTGACAGTCCTGATCCCACCATCGATTTCACCTGGACCACTGCCGAAGATGATGCCTCCGGAATCGAAGGTTATGGGATCTATATTTCTGCCGGCGGCGGAGCTCCATCCAATGAGATGGATATCGGTGATGTGACATCCTACACCACGGAATCTTTGTCACCGGGGACCTATTATCTCACAATTCGGGCCCTGGATCGCGCCGGACGTTGGAGCTCCAGTTACGCAACTCATGGCCCGATAACCATCCGTGAAGCGGATCCTTCGGATCTTACTTACTTCCAGCATTCCGGCTGGGATTATCCCTTGGTTCCTTCCGATGAAACAACCAACAGCAGCGGCAGCGCCGTGGTTTCAAGTTCCCTTCCCGGTGACAACGGCTCGACCTACTGGAGCGTGCGAGGCGTGAACCAGGGCGAAGCTTCCACAGGTGTCGGTTTCCAGACCCGCCTTTATGTGGACGATGTTTATCGCTGGTGGATGGGATGGGGTGCCATTGGAGCGGGTGGCCATTTCTATGGAACCAACGCCGGTGGTCTGACTGTGCGTGCAGGCCGTCACACCTTCGAGGCCCGTTACGACGCAACCGAACAGGTTG
>JAUUYW010000575.1 GCA_030590265.1 Candidatus Krumholzibacteriia bacterium | reverse complement strand
GGCAGACCCGTTTCGGGGTTAATCCCCGGTTCAGTTACCAGGTAACCCGCAATCTCAGTGGGGCCATTACTTTCTCCTTCAGCCGGAGCAAGGATCTGGCTTCAAACCTGACTACAACCTCACTGGGGCTTGGAGTGGAGGCTACTTTTGTTTTCTAGGAAATCGACCATCATCGAATGTTGTTCCAGACTGGTTGCCGTCCCTTTGCTGGTGGCCGTCTTAAGTGTGCTGTTGCCCGGTTTCTCTTCAGCTGATGAAACTCCCGTTTTTGATGGTGACCGAGCCATGGAGTTGTTGGTGGAGCAGGTTGAAATCGGTCCCCGTACACCAGGCTCGCCGGGGAATCTGTTGCTTCGCGAGAGAATCATCGAGAAGGCACGACAGGGTGGTTTGAGGGTTGCTACCCACATTTTTGAAGCAAACATGCCCATGGGGAATTCTCCGGTCCAGCTGTGCAATGTTATTGTTTCAGCTGGTCCTGCGGGCAGTGAGGCTGGTGCCCGGCTCTGGCTTGGCGCTCATTTTGATACCCGCCCTATTTGTGACCGGGATCCCGATCCGACTCTTCAGGGGCAACCTCTGGCGGGGGCCAATGATGGGGCTAGTGGGGTTGCTGTACTTCTGCACCTCATGGAACTTTTGGCGGAAACCCCCCCGGCGGTGGGGGTGGACTTGATTTTCTTTGATGGGGAAGATTCCGGACTCAGCGGTGATCCGGGAACCTATTGCATCGGCAGCCAGCGTCTGGCATCCACCCTGGGTGATTTTGACAACCCTCTCAGCGGAGTGGGTTGTGAAGGATTGATCCTGTTGGATATGATAGGGGATAAAGACCTGTTTATTCCCATGGAAGGCTATTCAATTCGCAATGCCCCTGAATTCACCCGGAGGGTGTTCAGGAGGGCTTTGGCTTTGGATTTACCCGCCTTTTCCATGACACAAGGCCCATCGGTTTTCGATGATCATGTGCCTTTTCTTCAACAGGGGATTCCTGCCGTCGACCTCATTGATTTTGATTTTCCCAAATGGCACACCACCCGCGACACTCCCGATGCCTGCAGCGCGGCCAGTCTGCAGCAGGTTGGACATCTGGTGACGGATCTGGTTTACAGTCGGTGATCAGAATCTGAGCCGCCTTGTTCGGATTTTGAACTTTTTTAAATTCTGTGCTAAATCTTTGGTCCGACCAGCCGATCTTTTTCGTATGGAATGAAATCGTATGGATTGGAACCAGAAATGAAGGAGCGGGGAATGATTGCAACGTGCACCAATTGCCAGGCGCGTTATCAACTGGAGAATACCAATATTCCAGCCAGAATTATTCAGGTTCGTTGCCCAGCCTGCCAGTGTGTTTTTGCCCTCGATGGCAACTTGGCCAGGGAAGTGGAGCTTCCTGTTCAGGAAACCAGCACTTTTGAGCCACCAGCTCCAGTGGAAGAGCCCGTGGCTCCAGCTCCTTTTTAACCTTTAGCGCCAACACCGGAAACGACTCCCTTCGATCAGCCGGCTGCTGTGGTGGACCCAATTCCTGCGCCTGCACCAGCTCCCGTCGAATCGGCACCCGTAGCTGCGGAGTACAAGCCGGTTG
>JAUUYW010000128.1 GCA_030590265.1 Candidatus Krumholzibacteriia bacterium | reverse complement strand
AGCCAATCTTCTTGATGGGCCAATGCTCACCAGAATTGTTGTGGTGTATGCAGTTAGGGTTTGGACAGAAGGGAGGAGTCCATGTTTGGGATGCTTTTTTTGTAGGTGTCATGCCCAGCTAGGGCAAAGAATAGGCCGGACACAATTTCAAAGGCACAACCCTTCCCTTTCGCATCCTAATCTCACCTATTATCTTTTTGGTAAGGAACATCCCGTCTGACAAGCACCGGCATACAAGGAGGCAGAGTCATGGAGACTCCCTGGGGCAACCCCGAGACTATGGAAAATTTCAAACACAAAATTGGTCTGGCCGAGATGCTCAAAGGTGGCGTCATCATGGACGTGACCAATGCCGAGCAGGCCAAGATCGCCGAAGAGGCCGGCGCCGTGGCCGTCATGGCCCTCGAACGCATTCCTTCGGATATTCGCAAGGAAGGCGGAATCAGCCGCATGTCCGCACCGGGCATGATCAAGGAAATCCAGGACACTGTTTCCATTCCAGTGATGGCCAAGGTCCGCATCGGTCACTTTGCCGAAGCCCAGATTCTGCAGGCCCTGGACGTGGATTTCATCGACGAGAGCGAAGTGCTCACTCCGGCTGACAACGCCAATCACGTCTACAAGCACGAATTCAAGGTTCCTTTTGTTTGTGGCTGTCGCAACCTGGGTGAAGCCCTGCGCCGCATCGGTGAAGGGGCTGCCATGATGCGCACCAAAGGCGAGGCCGGCAGTGGTGACATCGTAGAAGCGGTGACCCACATGCGTGAGGTGACAGAAGGTATCCGCCGGTTGCAGCTGATGCGCACCGACGAGTTGATGGCCGAAGCCAAGAGGCTGGGTGCCCCTTACCACATTCTGGTCCAGACCGCTGAACTGGGCAAACTGCCGGTGCCCAACTTTGCCGCTGGTGGTATTGCCACCCCTGCCGACGCTGCCCTGATGATGCAGCTGGGTGCTGAAACAGTCTTTGTGGGCAGTGGTATCTTCGCCAGCGATGATCCTGCACCAAGGGCCAAGGCTATCGTCGATGCGGTGACTTTCTTCGACGACCCAGCCAAACTGATGGAAATCAGCATGAATCTGGGTGAGGCCATGAAGGGCCGCGCCGTGAATGAAATGGATGAAAGCGAGAAAATGGCCGGCCGCGGCTGGTAAATTTTCACTTTCAGGCATGGGCGGCCCGGCGGGAGGAAACAATCCCGACGGGCCGCTTTACGAGGATGAAATGTACAAACCAGTGGGCCTGCTGACCTTGCAGGGCGATTATGAAAAACATCAACAGGCGTTTGCCGCCCTGGGAGTTGAAACCCTGGGAGTGCGTCGTCCTGCCGAATTGGACGATATCTGTGCCTTGGTTGTTCCTGGTGGTGAAAGCACTACATTAACGCGTTTGATGGATCGCATCGGTTTGAGGCAACCTCTGTTGGATTTTGCCGTAGATCATCCGGTGATGGGCACCTGCGCGGGTCTTATCATGATGTCCAGTGGACTGGTGGATGAAAAGAACAGCGATTTCGGTGTTGAGCCCCTGGGAATGCTGGATTGCCTGGTCCGGCGCAATGGTTACGGGCGGCAAATAGACTCTTTCACGGCACCGGTGGGTATCGACGTGCTGGAAGGGTCATCACACACCTTCGATGCGGTTTTTATTCGTGCTCCGCGCATTGTGGAGGTGGGGCCGCTGGCCAATGTGGTTGCCGTGCATGACGGAGAACCAGTGGCGGTGCGGCAAGGCAATCTGTTGGGATTGACTTTTCATCCCGAATTGACCGCTGACGGACGCATCCACCAGGCTTTCCTGGAAATGATTTGATTTCACAAGCGACCAGTTTGTCAGTATTTTGTAGTGGGGCTGAACAATTGCGGATTGAACCGTGGAAACAAAGGAATTCACCATGAAAAAGCATTGGGCCGTTTTGTCGGTAGCTCTATTGATCGCTGTGCCGTTTGTCCTCTGGGGATGCGGTGGCGACGATGATCCGACAGATCCACCTGTGGAGGCTTGCTCCATCACCGTAACGACTCCGGTGACCGGCGATGCCTTTGTTCCTGGGGATCCTGATAACCAAACTGTGAGAATTCGTTGGGACAAGTCCGGGGATGCAGCCAGGGTTTCCATCGAACTGCTGAAGGCCGGCGAACTGGTGGATGTCATCGCCCCCAACGCCACCAACAACGGTGTGTACACCTGGACCGCCAGCAATATGGGCGCTGCCAATGGTGCCGACTTCTCCGTTCGGGTGACTGCCCTGGATGAGGACAACTGCCTTGGTGTCAGCGGGCAATTCTCCCTGACCAATACTGTAGGTTGCAGCCTTGCCTTCACCAATGATTTCGATCACGATATTACTTTCGTGGCCGGTGATAATTTGACCCTGACCTGGTATAGCAACAGCACCCTCGGCAATGTTTCCATCGAGTTGTGGCGCGGAGACGACAACACAACCCCGGTGGGCTTCATCACCGAAGCCCCCCTGCCGGATACCGGCAGCTACGATTGGACCATTGATTCACTCAACAGCGGTACCTATGATTTTTACACTCTGAAAATCATTGCCAATGGTGTGGATGGGTGTTTTGCCGTCAGCGATACTTTCGGCATAGCGGACGAGGATGTGTGCAGTATCAACATTTCGAGTCCCCAACCGGATGTGGTTTGGACTGAAGGTCATACCGAAGAAATTGATCTCATCGCCAGCGATGACGTCACCGCGGTCAATCTGAGATTGTACAAGGGGAGTGAATTTTTGGGTAACATCACTTATGCAGTTGATGGTGTATTGGTGGCCGACATGCCTTATTCCTGGGTCGTGTCCGATTTCGGCAATGAAGTCGGCAATACGGTGTACCGGATTCGCGCCATCAGCATTGATGATCAATACTGTATCGGCATTAGCGAACCTTTCACCATTATTTCCACTCAATGATATTTCACGCCTTACGTTCCGAGAACACCTCAGCGAGGATCACCATGGTGGTCCTCGCTCTCCTGTTTTGCCAAATGCTGGGGGTGGATATCTCCCATAGCCAGGAACCGGAACTGTGGGAGGATGACCCTTTCAATTATCATTCAAAAAAAGTGGCCGATTCTTTTGACCCGGACGCACCGGAAGTTCAAGAACCATTCTTCGCCATGATCCTGCAATGGGCTGCCGACGATTCCCTGGGCACATGGTCGGGACCCGATGTGGTGGCGTTTTATGATGAAGTTGGCCGCCCTTCGAAATTTCCCATTGAACAATTGGTCTCCTTCAGTCGACAACGACCCGATTCTGAAGACTTGATAGGTTGGCCGGGAGTGGATATTACTGCCGTCTGGGAAGTCCAACTAACGGGCCCCCAGAACCCGCCAATGCCATACAGCATTTTTGGTTATCATCCTGGAACCCTGCGTGTTTCGGGCACTCTGCGCTTGGCCGAGACCCATCTTGGGGCCATGGGCTTGCGCAGTGAAAATGGCAACGTCATGGTCACCGATATTCAGGTTTTCCGTTTGGAGCAAGGAACTGTTATTTTGGATGTGGATGGCTGGTTGGACGCCTTGATGGGTAAGAAACTGGACGATGCCGCCGTGGTGGGATTTGTAACCGCCCGGGAGCAGGGCCGGTTGATCAGTCTGGCTGTCTCTCTCGGCGATGAAGGCCGCCGCATTGTCGGTGAGTTTGATTTGCAACAGGATAAGGTTTTACCCCATGGCCGGGATGTGATCTACGCTCTCAGCGGGGCTTGCCGTGCCATTCTCACCCAGGGGCAGGCTAATCCGGAGAGCCGGGCCTGGGGGAGGGAGTGAGTTCAGTGGACCGTAAAAAAATGCTGATAGCCGTGGATGTGGATGGCACTTTGTTGAACACCGAATTCGATGACCTTCTGGCCCAACGGGAAATCGAAGCCATGAAGGCGGTGCGCCAGGCGGGGCACGTCCTGGCCTTGTGCACCGGACGAAATCTGCGTTCAGTTGAAGGGCTGATGGAAAGCTCCGGCTGGTATCCCGATGACTTGCCTTTGGTCCTGTTGAACGGGGCCACTGTTTGGGGTGGGCAGCCGCGCCAGTGTCTGGCCAGTCAGGTGCTTGGTCGCCGGGAAATCACGGAATTGGTTCAGTTGTTCCGTCGTTTTGAGGTGGTGCCCATGATTTACGGCACTGACGATGATGGTGGAATCCTGCATCACGAAACCAGCCGGGTGAACAACATTCTGGCCAGCTATATCGACAAACGCCGACAGGCGGTGGGGGCTATTCACGAAGTGGATGACCTGCTGGCGGTTCCCCTGCAAGAGGCCCTGGAAGTGGGCAGCATCGACGAAAAAGACAAGGTTTTGGCCCTGAGTCAGGTGGTTCGGGAAAAGCTGGGAGACCGGGTCAAAGTCATCAATACCCAGAGCCTGCTGGGAGGCGGCCTTTACTATTGGGCCGAAGTCTTCCATGGTTCCTGTGGCAAGGGTGCCGGACTGGCGGTGTTGAGAGAGCATTTTTCCGACCTGAACGGCCCTATGGTGGCCATCGGTGACAACTATAACGATCTTGATATGTTCGCGGCCGCGGATTTCAGCGTGGCCATGGGCAACGGACCATTCGATGTGCGCCAACAGGCGGATCTGGTCACGCGCCCGGTGACTGAAAATGGCGCAGCTCTGGTGCTGGAGCAACTGGCTGAGGGAATTTTCCCACCCCGCATTGGGTGATCGCAAGAGAGGAAAGACCGTGAAACCTGGCCGCAAGATTGATCCTCAAAACTCACCGGGATTTCGTCCCGCACCCGGGATGGAAGATGCCATTCCCGATCCCCAGGACCAACAAATCAGCGAACATGGAATGGATGAAAATGTCGTCCGTGAAATGGGTTACCAGTTTGTCGACATGATCGTTGAATACTGGAAAGGGCTGGAAGGTCGACGGGTGTATGGACCTCTTTCCCCGGTGGGCCTGGATGAGATGTTTGATGAACCAATGCCCGAAAACGGCGCGCCTATGGCCGATGTGCTTCAGGAATGCCGGGCTCATGTTTTCCCAAACACCATGGCCATTGGCAGTCGGCGCTATTTTGGCATGATGAATCCCGCCCCCTTGCCAGTGGCTGTTTTTGCCGATGCCCTGGCCTCGGCCATGAACCAGAATGTGGCTTCCTGGCGGCATGCCCCCAGCGGAACGGCCATCGAAAAACGAGTGATCCGTTGGCTTTGCGACTTGTTTGGCCTGCCTGATAAGAGTTTTGGAACCTTGGCTTCGGGCGGTTCCTTGTCCAACATCACTGCCCTGAAACTGGCCATCAACAAATCCCTGGGACGTGATCTTTCCCAGGTGGAGGACAAAGCCGGGCCCGGGTCCGATATTTCCAAATTGGTTTTTTATGTTTCCAGCCAGGGACACTACAGTTTTGACAAGGCCGTGGATATTTTGGGACTGGGAAGAGGCCAGTTGCGAAAAATCCCCCTGGACGGTATTTTTCGGGTCGATCTGGGTTCCCTGGAACAGGCCATTGAAGATGATTTGAATGCCGGGTTGAAACCCGCCTGCATCATTGGCATTGCCGGCAGCACCAACACCGGCAGCATCGATAAATTGGACAAACTGGCTGAGCTGGCCAAACGGTACCATTGTTGGTTCCATGTGGATGCCGCTTATGGTGGCGCTGTGATATTGTCGGAAATGTATGGCCCCATGCTGCGGGGTATCGACAAAGCCGACAGCATCACCGTCGATCCCCACAAATGGTTTTACATGCCGTTTTCCGCGGGGGGCATTTTGGTTCGCGACGGTGATTTTTTGCGCAAAAGTTTTCTGGTTCATCCGGAATACTACATGGAAAAAGTCCTGTCCGATGAAGAAAAGCCTCCCAAGGATTTGCGTGGTTTTCATCAGGGAGCCAAGGTCAACTTTTTCCAGTACGGTGTGCAGGGCAGCCGCCGCCTGAATGCCCTGAAACTTTGGATGACCTTCAAAATGGTGGGGCGCCGGCAGTACGCCTCCTGGGTGGAAAAGGACATTGAACTGGCCCGGGTTATGGCCGCGCGCATGAATCGTCAGGATGATTTTACGATTATCGGCCCCAATACTCTGGGCATCTGCAATTTCCGCTGGGAACCAAAACGTTCCGGCAATGGTTCCTCTTATTCTGCCGAGGAAGTGGATCAGCTGAATCGTGAGCTGCAGGAACTGGTGGAAAACGAAGGGGATGCCTGGTTCAGCTACACCATACTGAACGGCCGGGTGGCCTTGCGAGTGAATGTGGAAAATCGATTGATGGAACAAAACGATATCGAGAGGTTGGTGCTGGTAATCCGCCGCGCCGCAGACCGTATCCTGAATCGCCAATAGCGACTGTGAAAGGACGACTCCGATGAAGCGACTGACAGTGATGAGCGTTGTGATGAGCCTGGTGATCCTGATGATTGCCGGAGGAGCCCAGGCGGCCATGAAAGCCAGCGCCGATATGGTGAAAACTGGCCCCACCACTGCCGAAATCAGTGCCGTGGCCGGTGAACGCGTGGCTTTCGAATTCAAACTCAACATCTCCAAGAAGTGGCACCTTTATGCCCATGGCGACAGCAACTTCATCGGGGTGGATCTGGTGGCCGCGGAAGCCATACCCGTGCAGGATATCAAAGTCGAATATCCGCACGGCCACGAAGGCGAATTTTTTTGGTGAAAAAGTGGTCATGATTGAAGGCAAGAATGTGATCAAGGTTTCGGCTTTGGTTCCTGCAGAATTGGCCAAAGGCGACCACGAGTTGAAGTTTGCTCTTACGGTCCAGGCCTGTGACGACAAAACCTGTCTGCCGCCTTCCGACATCCCCGTCAGCATCAAACTGACGGTGCAGTAGACTCTGGTGAAGACGATTTATGTGGGCAATCTACCCCTGAGCGCCACCGCCGACGAGGTGGTGGCGCTTTTTGCCCCCTATGGTGCCGTTGAAAAAGTCACTTTGATGCAAAAGGACGATGGAACTTTTCGGGGATTTGGATTTGTTATCATGGCCAATGATGAGGCTTTTGTGGCCATTGATGCCCTCGATGGGGTGGAATTTGGTGGTCAGGTTTTGCGAATAAATGAGAGCCGGGACCGGGGAGCCAAGGCCCCTCGGAGGGCTTGGTAGAACTGCTTTCTTTTCTTGATTCCCCCCTCTCATAAACCCACCTTTGGGGCACCCGAAAGGATGCCCATGAAAAAGCTCAAAATCCTGGCTGTTTTTGTCTTTCTACTCCTCACTGGAGCGCAATCCCAGGCCCAGGATAGCTCGGTCAAATTCACCCCACTGTTCGAACTGCGCATCCGTCAGGAGGTCCTGGACGGAGTCCTGTATTTCGCCCCCAATCCCGATCGCAACTGGGTCCGTTTCCGCACCCGGGCCGGGGTCAGAGCCGAATTCGGCCACCACGATCTCACCTTGCGTCTGGTCAACGAACATCGGCGCTACATCGAACCGGAATCCATCGAATTCGACTGGGACGAAATCATTTTCGACCAGGCTTACTGGGCCTGGCAGCCGGATGACGAAACCACCCTGACCATCGGTCGCCAGAACATCATTTGGGATGACGGTTTTCTCGCTTTGGAAGGCCGACCCCTGGATGGCAGCCGCAGCATCAGCATGGACGGCATTCGGATGCGCACCCCGGTGGGCGATGAAAGCCTGGATGTTTTTGCTGTTCACAACCTGAAGTATGACTCACTGGTTCTGACCGGAGACCAACACCGGGCCCTGCGCGATGCGAATGAAACCGGCATCGGTGCCAAAATTACTTATCGAGGTCACCGTCTGGCGGCCATCTGGAAAAATGACAACGATCCGGATCATTTGTTGCCCGAGTTGAACACCTATACCCTGAGCACACAATTCAACTGGTCTGGCTGGAACTGGCAGCATATGGTGGAAGTGGCCGGGCAGTACCAAAATGGCCTTCCTTCGGTTGACTCCAGCGAGAACGAATCCGGTTTTGCCGTGGCAGCCCAGGGGAAATCCCAAGGGCATTTTTTGGGTCCTTTGGATGCCGACATTGGTTTTTTCATGTATAGCGCCGATCGCTGCGGTTTCAAATCCTTCCGCACACCCTGGGGTCGCTGGCCCAAATGGAGTGAAATGTACATCTACACCCTTTTGGGTGAAGGTGGCGACGGCCGCGTGCACGTGGCTGCCTGGGAGAATATCGCTGGCCCACGCATGAACCTGCACTACAAAATCAACGAATCGCTCAAGGCTCGTTGGGGCCTGACCTATCTGCTGGCTCCGGATCCCAATTGGGCGTCCCGGGGGCTTTTGATGCAAACTGAACTGAAGTTTGACCTGTTCAAAAATACCAACGGCCACCTTTTGTGGGAAATGCTTGATCCCGGCAGTTTTCAACAGACCATCTCGCAAACACCCGCCGCTTCGGAAGTGGTGCATTTTCTGCGTTGGCAGATCAGTTATGGCTTCAACTAGACCAGCCTAAAAAGAGGTTATCCAATGGCTCCTTTTCATCTTCCCTGGGCAACTTTCGGCGCTTTTCTGGTGCTGGGCGGAACCATCCTTTTGGCCCTTGTTTGGGCTTTGATAGATAAAATTCGCGAAGAAAAGGATGAAAAATGATCATCTATATCGTGGTGCTTGTTTTGTATCTGGGATTGCTGGCGGCCATCGGCATGGTCCTGAGCAGTCGCAGTCGCAGTGCCGGTGATTT
>JAUUYW010000374.1 GCA_030590265.1 Candidatus Krumholzibacteriia bacterium | reverse complement strand
GTTTTCGGATTTCAACTATTTTCTTACTGAGGACGACGGAAAAAACGAGACAACCGCCGGAGCTCACTGAGCTGCCGGCGATCAGACCAATCTCAAGGCTTGTCGCAGATCCTCAATAATATCTTCCACATTTTCAAGCCCAACACTCAAGCGCACCATGGCCGGATCAATACCCACCTTCAACAACTCTTCTTCGCTGTATGTGCTGTGGGTCATGGTCGCCGGATGCTCAATCAGGGTATCAACATCACCCAGGCTGACCGCCAGGGTGCAAAGCTGGACATTGTCCATCACAGTGCGTCCCGATTCGCGTCCGCCTTCAACCATGAAGCTGATCATGCCACCGAATCCCCGTTGCTGGCGTCGGGCCAGATCATGCTGGGGATGGGTTTTCAGGCCGGGATAGATCACCTGACTCACCTTGGGGTGATAGCTCAGAAACTGGGCCACTTCCATGGCATTTTCCATGTGCCGGTCCATGCGCACCGGCAGGGTTTTCAAGCCACGCAGCAGCAGCCAGGCGTTGAAGGGCGAAATGCAACCACCCACATCCCGCAGGGTTTCCATGCGTGCTTTCATCATCCATTCAGCTTTGCCCACCAGGACACCGGCCACCGTATCGCCGTGACCGCCAATGTATTTGGTGGCCGAGTGCATGACAATGTCCGCACCCAGGTCCAGAGGATTCTGCAGGTAAGGTGTGCAGAAAGTATTGTCCACCATAACGGGGACGCCTTTTTTACGGGCAATCTCAGCCACCGCTGCAATATCGGTCAGCACGAGGGTGGGATTGGCGGGTGTTTCCAGGTGGATGAGTTTGGTCTTTTTGGTGATGGCGTTGGCAAAGTTGGCTGGATCGTCACCGGGAACTTCGGTGGTAGTGATGCCCAACCGTGGCAAGGTTTTGGTGAATAATTCATGGGTCCCGCCATACAAAGTATCACTGCTGACAATATGATCTCCAGCCTGGCAACAGGTCAGCACCGCGGTGGTGATGGCGGCCATGCCACTGGCCAAAACCAGTGCTGCTTCACCATTTTCCAGATAGGCCAGCTCGGTTTCCAGGGCGGTCTGGGTAGGATTGCCGAGACGGGTGTAAACGTAGCTGGAATCTTCACCCCTGAACACGGCAGCGCCATGCTCGGCATTTTCAAAAGCAAAAGTTGAACTCTGGAAAATGGGCGTGCTGATGGCGCGAATGGGACGTTCGCCTTCGTGCTTGTCCAGGTGCTTCTTGCCGTGGATGCAGAGGGTGGCGAAACCAGGGTTGTTGTTTTTATCAGCCATTATTTCCCCCCCTTGGCAGGTTTTTTAACCGTCTTGCGAACCGGTTTTTTCTGGTAAGCCTTGAGCGCCGGCACCATATCCAGATTTTCCCAAGTGAAGTCTTCTTCCTGACGACCAAAGTGTCCAAAGACAGCGGTCTGAGCGTAAATCGGCCGTCGCAAATTCAGGCTTTCGATGATTCCCGCGGGGGATAAATCGAATTCTCGATTGACGATGTCGGTCAGCTTGTTGTCGCTCAGTTTGCCCGTACCAAAGCTATTGACCGAAACACAAATGGGTTGGTTGAGTCCAATGACATAGCCCACCTCCACAGCGCAACGTTGAGCCAGGCCAGCTGCCACCAGGTTTTTGGCAACCCAGCGGGCACCATAACTACCACTGCGGTCGGGCTTGGTGGGGTCCTTGCCACTGAAGGCGCTGCCACCGTGACCACAAGCGGGTCCATAACAATCAACGGTGATCTTGCGGCCGGTCAAGCCAGAGTCGGCCCGGGGGCCACCTTCCACAAAGGATCCCACAGGGTTGATCAATACCTGGGTTTCCTTGTTCATCAAGCCGGTGGGATCGAGCACGGGTTTGATAACCAACCGCTTGATATCCCGCCGCAATTTGGCCAGGTCGGCATCCCGCAAATGGTGGGCCGATACGACCACATGGGTCAGGGCCACAGGTTTGTCGTTTTTGTAGCGAACCGAAACCTGGACTTTTCCGTCAGGATAAACAGAGGTCAGTTTGTCGGTCTGACGAACATAAGTCAGTCTTTCGGCCAGACGGTTGGCCAGGAAGGCCGGCACGGGCATCAAAAGGGTATCGATGGGCAGGTTTTTGCCTTCGTCCGTGGCGTACCCCACACACACGCCCTGGTCGCCGGCGCCTTTGCGGTCGACACCCAGAGCTACGTCGCCACTTTGTTCTTCCAGCATGACGACAATGGCGCAACTGTTGTGGTCAAATCCCGTGGTCGGGTCGTTGTAGCCCACCGCGGCGATGGTATCGCGCACCACAGCGGTGATGTCGACGTAACACTTGGTGGTGATTTGCCCGGTGACGATGACCATGCCCGTGGTGACCATGACTTCACAGGAAACCCGGGCGTAATTGTCTTCGCGCAGGATGGCGTCGAGAATGGCATCGGAGATCAGATCACAGATTTTGTCGGCGTGGCCGGGAGTGACTGATTCGGCGGTTTGAATCCAGGTGCGGGACATGCGCTCCTCCAAAGGCTCAAGTGAGGCCCGGAATCGCAAGCGACCGGGCGGTCATCGGGGAAAAAGATTCCCATTTTGAAGCATTGCTGGGACAATAGGATCGAGCATCGGCTGAAACAAATCTGGGACAATTCTGAAACAATTCAGTAGCGTTTTTCGTTTGCACGCATCAATTGTCCTAGAAACATGGAAGGGTTTATCATCAAAGTCAACCGTACGAACACCGATATCCGGGTGGCCAATCTTACCTTTGCCTACCTGAAGGATCCGGTCCTCAAAGGCGTCGATTTCACGCTGAAAAAAGGGGCTGTGGGGCTGCTCGGGCCCAACGGTTCGGGCAAGACAACCCTTTTGCGTTGCCTGCTCGGCCAGGTGCCCCTGAAACCGGGGCAAATTGAGGTTACGGGCTGGGATATGGCCAAAAAAGCCCGGCTGGCCCGGGCCGGTCTGGGCTGGATGCCGGAACGCGGCGGCATCATTCCCGGCATGAGCGGCGTGGCCCTGGTGGCCTACCTCGGACAGTTGTCCGGCATGCCCTCCCGCGACGCCATGCAACGAGCCCACGAGGTGCTTCATTTTGTAGGTTTGGCCGACGAGCGTTACCGCCAATGCGACGATTACAGTCAAGGCATGAAGCAACGTCTCAATCTGGCCCAGGCCCTGGTTCACGATCCTACCTGGCTCTTCCTAGACGAACCCACCAGCGGTCTTGATCCCCGTGGTCGGGTCTCAATTCTTGAACTCATCAAGGACCTGACCCATAACAAGGGGCTGGGAGTGATTCTTTCGACCCACTTGCTGGCCGATGTGGAAACCGTCTGCGATGAAATTCTGGTTCTTCGGGATGGCGAATTGCTGGCCCGGGAAAAAGTTGATGCCATTGGCCATGAACCCCTGCAGGTTTTTGAGGTGGAAGGTTTTGGCAACGATGGAGATTTTCTGGCCGGCCTTGAAAAACTGGGTGCCGAAGTCACCGTGGACAAACGTCTGATGCTGGTGAAGCTGGATATGCAGAATTTGCCGAGTTCAACCGACACGGCTCCTGTCGACACCGGTGATTCAGTTCCTTTCCCTGCAGCCGCCGGTGTAGGAGCTATCCTTTCGGTAGCAGCTGATTCCGGTTACGCATTGCGCCGGGTTCGCCGTCGCCCTGTTTCTCTGGCTGATGAATTTTACAAAATG
>JAUUYW010000327.1 GCA_030590265.1 Candidatus Krumholzibacteriia bacterium | reverse complement strand
CGGTGTTTGCTCTGGCCGTTCTCGGACTGTACCTACTGTTCATGGGGATACGAAATTTTATTTCGCCCTAGCAGGTTTTCGTTTTCCCCATTTCAGGCCAGATGTTCAAGGTATTGCTTCCACTGATCCCTTACTTCCACTGATCCCCTTGCCACCCAAGCCCCTCAATGTTAGCTTTCTCTCTTCCCCTGCCCACCTTGTGGAATTCCGCATACCCTGGCCAGGCCCCAATTCCAATTACCGATCCAATCCCAAAAAGGATGCCTCAGCCATGTCGAACCTCAGCCTCATCCTCCCAGACGGCAACACCCTTGAAATAGAAAAGGGTCAACCTTACGCAGAAGCCGTCCGCCAAATCAGCGAAGGTCTGCTTCGCAATTCCTTGGCTGTAACCATCGACGGCACCAACCATCCTCTGGACGAACCAGCCACTGTTGGCGGCCACATGCACATCATCACCAAGAACAGTGATGAAGGCCTTGAGACTCTGCGCCACAGCACCGCCCACCTCATGGCCTGGGCCGTGCAGGATCTTTTCCCCGGCGTGAAATTCGCTTTTGGACCAGCCATCGAAGGTGGTTTCTACTACGACTTCGACCGCGATGATCCTTTCACTCCGGAAGAGCTCACCAAAATCGAAAAGCACATGCTCGAGCTGGCAAAGAATAAAGAAGGGATCAAACGCGAAACCGTTTCCCACGATGAGGCCCGCGCAATGTTCAAGGACCAGCCCTACAAGCTGGCCCAAATTGAAGATCTGAAAGGCGAAGAACTTTCCATCTACCGCATGGGAGGCTTCACCGATTTTTGCGAAGGTCCGCACATTCCCGACACCAAAGACCTGAAAGCCTTCAAGCTGACCAGTGTCTCGGCTGCCCACTGGGTCAAGGATCCCAACGCACCTATGTTGCAACGCATTTATGGCACCGCATTCTTCAAGAAAAAGGATCTCACCGCCCATTTGGAAATGCTCGAAGAAGCCAAAAAGCGTGACCATCGCAAACTGGGCCGTGAATTGGATCTGTTTGGAATTACCGAAGAAGCTGGTCCCGGCCTGAGCCTGTGGTACCCCCGGGGGGATCTTTTGCGGGAACAGGTTATCAACTACTGGAAAGAAGTGCATCGCCAAAAAGGCTACAAAACCGTGACCACCCCGCACATGAGCCAGGCTGATTTGTGGGTGACCAGTGGACACATGGAATACTACCAGGATGACATGTACGTCT
This sequence comes from Candidatus Krumholzibacteriia bacterium, assembly GCA_030590265.1. Classification (GTDB taxonomy): domain Bacteria; phylum Krumholzibacteriota; class Krumholzibacteriia; order LZORAL124-64-63; family LZORAL124-64-63; genus LZORAL124-64-63. The sequence goes on along the minus strand of JAUUYW010000327.1, from coordinate 3,039 downwards.
TTGAACAGGACGGCAAACCGTATGTGGTCAAACCCATGAACTGTCCTTTGCATATCCTGATTTACAAACGCAAACCCCGCGGGTACAGAAATCTTCCGGTGCGTTTGGCTGAGCTGGGAACCGTTTACCGTGCTGAAAAACGTGGGGCCCTGCATGGGTTGATGCGAGTGCGTGGTTTCACTCAGGATGACGCTCACATTTTCTGCACTCCAGACCAGCTGGAAGACGAAGTTGGCAGTTGCATTGAATTAGTGAAGATCATTCTCGGCCAGTTCGGATTCACCGACTTCAAAGTTGAACTTTCGGTGCGTGATCCTGATAACAAACAGAAATATGCAGGCACTGATGAAGAATGGGAGGCAGCCGAAGCCTCCTTGGTCAACGCCATCGAAAAACACGACTTGAAATACACCCGCGAAGAAGGTGAAGCGGTCTTTTATGGTCCAAAAATCGACGTCAAACTGATTGATGCCATTGGGCGCAGCTGGCAGGCCAGCACCATCCAGTTCGATTTTAACCTTCCCCGCCGGTTTGATGTGACTTATACCGACAATGAGGGCAATGACAAATACGTCTACATGGTTCACCGAGCAATTATGGGTTCGTTGGAGCGATTTATTGGTATTCTGACTGAGCATTTTGCCGGCAATTTCCCCATATGGCTGGCTCCTGAACAGGTTAGGGTGCTGGCCGTGAGCCGCGATCAGGCTGATTATGCTGAAAAAGTCACTGAGGCCCTGGTGGAGGCCGGTATTCGAGCCGAATGCGACATCAGAAATGAGAAAATCGGCTTCAAGATTCGCGAGGCCGAAGTATTGAAAGTGCCCTGGATGCTGGTGGTTGGCGGTCGAGAGGTCGAAAACAACGAAGTCTCCGTGCGGGTGCACCAGGAAGGCGACAGGGGAGTCATGAAAGTGAGCCAGGTGATCAAGGAACTTCTTGACGCCACGGCCAACAGGAGCTAACTTACTCGCCAAATTGAATGAAGCTGCCGGGAATGGGTTTCCTGACAGCCAAATCAAGAAGAGGTCCGCCCTCTCACCGTAGTCTGGCTCCTGGAAGTCCGGAACGGTTACTGAACCCAAGGCGGGCCATTGTGTCCGCTTTTTTGTGTTTATTGGTGAAGGCGATCCCTTCAGTGGTTTTGCGAAAATTCGGGCTTAGTTTCATCAGGAGGTAGAGGCTTATCAAGGTTAACAAGTTGACCCGGGTCAACCGGATGATCAGAATCCCCAAGGTTATGGTCGTCGACGATGATGGAGAGCAGTTGGGTGTTTTGGATACCCAGGAAGCACTGCGCATTGCCGAAGACAAAGGTCTGGATTTGGTGGAAGTGGCTCCGACAGCGCGTCCTCCCGTATGCAAGATCATGGATTACGGGAAGTTCAAGTACGAGCAGAGCAAAAAAGCTCGCAAGGCTCGTCAGGCGTCGCACACGGTCAAAGTCAAAACTATCCAATTCCGACCCAAGACCGATGATCACGATTACCAGTTCAAGAAGAAACACATCATCACGTTTCTCGAAGCTGGTCACAAGGTGAAAGTCGTCATGAGATTCCGTGGAAGAGAAATCACCCACATGGATCTGGCCCTTGATTTTCTGAACAACTTGAACGAAGAACTGGAGGAGTTTGGTACTCCCGAGTCGCGTCCTCAACGTGAGGGCCGGCAAATCAGTTTCATCGTAGCACCCAAGAAAGTCTGACATTCTCGCGATATACCGCGAGCAAAAGCAGGAGGCCAGTCGCTCCCAAGGAGCGGTTTGTTCTCCACGAATAGACAGAGAGGCAAGTACCAATGGGTAACAAAATGAAGACCAACCGGGCAGCCGCCAAACGGTTCAAGATAACCGGCAGTGGTCGCATCAAGCGCAGCAGGGCTTTCAAAGGCCACCTGTTCACAGCCAAGAGCCCCAAGCGGCTCCGCAACCTGCGCAAGAGTGCCATGCTGGCCTCCTGTGACGAATCTCGTGCCCGCAAGATGCTGGCCAAATAATTTTCCTTTAGAGGAGGTGTGCCATGCCAAGGGCAACAAATAATCCTGCTGCGAAGCAACGTCGGAAAAAGTATCTGAAAAGGGCCAAAGGTTTTGTAGGTGGCAAAGGTAGCCAGTACAAGATGGCTCGCGAAACCGTGGATCGCGCATTGGCCTATGCCTATCGGGATCGTCGCAACAAGAAACGCGAATTCCGCCGGTTGTGGATCACTCGCATCAACGCCGCTGCCCGTTTGAATGGTCTGAGCTACAGCCATTTCATGAACGGACTGAAGCTGGCCGAGATCGACATCGATCGCAAGATGCTGGCCGATTTGGCCGTGGTCGATGCTGCTGCTTTCAGCAAGTTGACTGACGCCGCGAAAGCCGCTCTTTAAGAAACCGCGCTGTAGAAATCTACCGCGGTTTGCAGTAGATGCGCCGCAAAGGCGTGCCCTGGCAGCGGTGACAACTTTCACTGGCCGGGGTTGTCCGGCAGAGGGGATCCTGAAATGAAGGAGACCATCGACCGGTTGCGGATCGACGGTGCCGAGCGAATTGGCTCGGCTAAAACGGAAGCGGATATCGAAACGCTGCGCACGGCTCTTTTGGGGCGCAAGGGTGAAGTCACTTCCCTCTTGCGGGGCCTGAAGGATGTCGACGAAGCGGATCGACCCAAAATGGGCGCCGAACTCAACCGATTAAAAGGTGAGTTGGGCGCCCTTCTTGATGCCAGGCTGGGAGATCTCGGTGGTGCTGAGGATACCGATGGACCGGCTTTGGATCTTACCCTGCCCGGCACACCACCGACAGGTCCTGGTACCAATCATCCTTTGCTGACCACCTTGGAAGCCGTCTGTGACATCTTCTATGGCATGGGCTTCAGTCGGGGTGAAGGGCCCGAAGTGGAGTTGGATTATTACAACTTCACCGCCCTGAATTTTCCAGATGATCATCCTGCGCGCGATATACAGGACACGTTCTACATCGACGAAAAACGCTTGTTGAGGACCCAGACTTCGCCGGTCCAGATTCGTTTGATGGAGCGCCAAAAACCGCCGCTGG
>JAUUYW010000119.1 GCA_030590265.1 Candidatus Krumholzibacteriia bacterium | reverse complement strand
TCTCCCGTCGCCCTGTACGCCCCGCTGATTCAATCTCGTCGTTGCGAAATCGGGCCCGTAGCTACGGCTACGAACCCAATCTCGCGCCTAGATCTCGAACCAGCGGGGCGCACATGGCTCGGTCCGAAGTTTCCCGACACGCTCCTAGGGAGTTGGCTCTTGCCCTTCAAACCATTTCCCCAAATTTTTCTGGATCTTCTTTCGCAACTCGGAGGATTGCCCCAGGCCAGAGTGCTGGACCTCGGTTCTGGGGAAGGTGCTTTCGGGCATTTGTTGGCTGAATTCGGCATCCAGGTCGTTGAATTGGATTGTTCGGCCCTGGCCTCTGGAGGATCGATACCATTGCGGGCCGATGCTTTGCACCCGCCTCTTTTGCCTGGAAGATTGGATTGTCTTTTGGCGGGCAATCTTTGGCGCCATTTGCTTGTCCAAGATTCCGAAGGTGCTTTCCTGACCCGTTGGTTGGATCTTTTGAAGCCGGGAGGCACCCTCTTTATCTTTGAGGACGAGCCGACCCCAAGAGAGCCCGCGGCTCGAAATTTCCTGGATCTCCAAGCTTTCCTGGCTGATTTGCAGCCCACTCGCCGAGGTCCATTGCTTTCCAGGGATATTTTTCTGGAATGGGCCAAGGCTCTGGAACCGGCACAAAACTGGCAAAGCGGAATTCAGATGAACCAGAATATCCCTGATGCCAAGGCCGTTTGCCAAATGCTCACTGCAAACGGCGCCCAGCCCATTCCCGGTGGTGTTGCAGGGAAATTGTTGGACGCCATTGATCAAAACGGCTTGAGTTACGGCTCCTTTTGGTGGGCATCCGCCACAATTGATGGACAGAGGTTGGTATGAACAACTTGAAATCCATGCTTCCTATGGCCCTGGCACTTGGTGTGCTGGTTTTTTTGGGTGGTGTGGGGTTGGCTACCCTGGAAAGCTCTGGTTTGGTGGATTGGCGCAGCTTGAGGGCTGTTGCCTTTGAGAGCGATGACTGGGGATTGGCCGGGTTTGTGCCCAACGCAGAGGTCTGGCAGGGGAATGATCGAGCTGAGCTTCACCCCGGGCGTTTCCCTGAAGTGTACTGGGAGTCCACTCTTGAGGACTCACTGATGGTGCGAGGCCTTTGTGAAATCATGGCCTCGTTTCGGGGGGATGACGGTTTGCCTGCAGTTTTTCAGCCCAATTATGTGCTGAGTTCTCTCAATTATGAACAAGGCCCAACTGTTACACCTGGAATCGCTATGACTGGCCTCAGTTGCCTCTTGCATACCAGCGGCCAGGGCTGGAAGCTGCTGTGAACCTGGGGGTGGACCTTGGCGTTTGGTATCCCGAGTTTCACGCCACCTGGCACTTTGATCCCGCCATGCGTCTAGAGGCTGCTTTATCCACTGATTTTGCCCTGAAGATGACAAAAGCGGGTGTGGCGCTTTTTCCCGGAAGTGAAAAAGCCTGGGAGTTGGGTCCCTGGCGTTTGACAGCTGATTTGAACAGTGAACTGCTGCATTCTCTCGAGGTATTTGCCAAGGCCTTTGGTCGACCCGTGGGATCGGTGATTGCGCCTGATTACACCTGGGATGACCGCATTGAGACCATGTGGCAGGCTCAGGGAATTCGAACCATCCAGGCAAAAAAGGAACAGCGCGATCCAACTCTTTTGTCGGGCAAGGCAGGGCGAATTCAAAAGTTTCTCAAACGCAAAGTTGATCGGTTGGTTCACCGTCAAAGACAGTATTTGGAACGAAATTGCCGTTTAGAACCAGTTCAGGCTCCAAATGTCGATACGGTCGTCCAGCAATGCCTGGCCGATACCCGAAATGCCTGGAAAAAGGGATATCCTGCCATTGTGGAAACTCACCGTGTCAATTTTGCCCATTCTGATCCACAGGTTGTCCAGCAGGGGCAGCAGGCCATCCAGAATTATTTGCTTTCCATATGTGAAAATCCCGAAAATCTCCCGGTGTTTTTGGTTGATACGGAAATTGCCCAGCTTCAATCCAGTGGTGTCAGCTGGGTTTTGCGTGGAAATCAGCTTATTTTGCGGAATGCCACCCACAGCCGACGATTGATCACCGTTTCCCTGTGCCAAGAGCATCGAGTTTATGCTATCGCCTCCAACAGTGTAATTATTGCCAAATGGTAATAAAAACGTAACAATATATGATGAAACCCATTTTCGGGCTCTAACGGACCATTTGCAGCCCTTTTGGTATAATCTATTCATTTTCATCATCTTCATTTGTGGTTTTGAACCATTGACGTTGTTTTAGGTTTGTGGTATAGTAACAAGAGTAATTAGTCATAAAAAATAGACCTGAGTTCTCCAAGGCCAGCCTTGGTGGTTTGATGACTTTTGTACTATTGAATAATTAGGCTGATTAAATTAAACAAACATCATTTCGGGATGCCCCACGGCTTTGCCGTGCCCGTTAGAAGAACAACTCACAGCTCTGAGGATTCTACCTCGCTCTCAATAATTTTTGACATCAGTTTCAACTGGAAATATCAGTAGATTCTGACCTCCCTGGAGGATTTTCATGACCGAATTCGGATCTCGCCCCCGATTGAAGCTGTTTCTGTTCTTTTTGTTGGTCTTATCCAGTTCCACTTCCATGGCTGCTTCCGGAGACGGGACAGTTTTGTATGAGAGTGGATTTGATGCTGACCTTTGGTCTTGGGAAACCAACAGCGATGGATCAATTTTCCCGGTGGTGGAAGGAACCCTCAGTCTGTCTGAACCCGGATTGCCAATTCTTCCCGTCAAAAATCTTTTACTTTTGATCCCCACCGGCCGGCAAGTCAGCGCCGCCTGGATCGAGCCTTTGTCCACCCGCAGGGAAAAATTATCCGCGACCTTGGCCGTCTCGCCAGCCCACATGACTGATGGTGGTGAGTTGGTTTCCAACGCCCGTTTGCAAATTCAAGATGGTCAATTTCCCATTTCTTGGGGTGAATTTTCCGGGACACACTCCTGGCGTGGATACAATCTCCTAACGGTCAATGTTTTTCCTGCCCGTACTTTTACTTCTGCTTCGGGGAAAGAAATTGAGTATCTGGAAGATTATGCTGTTCGGGTTGTTTATTCCGACGGGTCCAACCAGCGAATGACCATTGAAAGGGAGCGCCTGGTGCCGGGTGAAAACGCTGCCAACACCAAGCTGTTGCGTCAGATTATTCACAATCCACAGGCTTTGACCGGATACGCTCGTATCAATGGTATGGCCGTTGTTGAAGACGCGGGACCATTCAATCCTACGCGTTCACCCAGTCTCAGTGGCAGCCCGGTTGAGTATCTGATCATCACCAACGAAGACATGAAATCCGAATTCCAACGTCTTGCTGATTTCAAAACCAACATCGGTATCAACACCCTTGTGACCACCCGTGAATTTATCGCCGCCAATTTTCGCAATGGTGCCGACATTCAGGAAACCATGCGCATGTTTATTCAGGATGCCTACCAAAAGTGGGGTATTGAATATGTAATGCTCGGTGGCGATACGGACATATTGCCAGCACGGTATGTGGACAACTCTTTTTACCCGGCATCCGGATCCACGGAAATTCCGGTCGATATGTATTTTGCCTGTCTTGACGGCAACTGGAATGCCAACGGAAATGCTCATTACGGCGAGGCTGACAGTGAAGCCAACGGCAACGGGGACGATGCTGATTTTGCTGAAGAAGTCTATATCGGCCGGGCCACAGTGAGCACCGTGGCTGCCGCCCAGGTTTTTGTTGATAAAGTGATCTCTTATGAGACCACTCCCCAGGGATCCAACTGGCCAAACCGGGTTTTGTATGCTGCGGAAGTTCTCTTTTGGCGCGACGGCATTGAAGATGGCGAGATCGTTCTGGATGGGGCCAAATTTTCCCATCAAATGATCACAGAGTTGTTGGAACCATGCACCGACATGGAATTCACACGCATGTATGAAACCAATGAGTTGTACCCGTGGGACACTGAGTTGACCAGGGCCGCCCTGATCGATTCGCTGAACACCGGGCACTATGGCATCTTCAACCAAATTGGCCATGGCTTCTATTTCAACATGTCCGTGGGTGACGCGAACTTCATGAATTCTGATGCCGACAACTTGACCAACGGAGATCATCTTTTCCTTTTGTACTCTCTGAATTGTGCTTCGGCCGCCTTCGACTTCAGTTGTCTCATGGAAAGATTCCTGCAAAACCCCAATGGAGGCTCTGTGCTTTCCATTGGGTCTTCAAGGGCCGCTTTTCCCAACAACTCCAACAATTACCAACAGGGTTTTTTCGAGGCTCTCTATTGCACTGAAGAAAGCAGAGCGGGAAATCTCCTGGCCATCAGCCGTTTGCCATATCTCGGTAATACTGTTTACAACTATGTAGACCGTTGGACTTTTGAAAATTACACCTTGTTGGGTGATCCAACCACCCCCATCTGGACTGGCGTTCCCGAGGCTCTGTCGGTTTCCAGTTCCGATTTGAGCATGGGACCCAACCAATTGTCCGTCACCGTCAATGACCACTTGGGATCTCCTGTGGAGAACGCCTCGGTTTGTTTGACGCGTGAAGGGGAAGATCATGTTTGTGAGCAGACCGATATCAACGGGGTCGCCAATTTGGATTATTTGGCCAGCTCCCCGGGTTCAGTTGATTTGCGTGTCACTGGTGTTGACTTGGCCCAATACCTTTCTTCGGTGAATGTCCTGGATGGCGACACCTATCTGGCATTTTCAAACCTGGTCATTGGAGACAATGGCCTGGCTGGGACCGATGGCAATAGCAACTCGGTTGCCGAGGCCGGGGAGACCACCAGTATGGTTCTCGTTCTCCAGGAAACAGCCGGTACGGGTACCAGTGGTTTGAATGGAGTTTTGACAACAAACACTGCCGGCGTGTCCATCACCATCGATTCTGCAACATTCAACGATGTTACCGGGGGAGGATTAACCGCCACCACAATACCTTTCCTGGTGCACTTTGATTCCAACATTGTCGATGGTACTCCGGTTGATTTCCATCTGGTCTTGACTGATGTTGGCGCTGAAACCTACGTGGTTGATTGGACGACCATCGTCAAAGCGCCCGAAATTGAAGTTGTCAAGCTGGATTGGGAAGACACTACCTATGGCAATGGCGATGGTATTCTCGACATTGACGAACGTGTGATCATGTCGGTGCGGATTAAAAATTTCGGCTCCGGTTTGTCGGACCTGGTGAACTTGCGATTGCGGACCTCCAACTCCAACGTCACTCTTTATGACACCTTGGGCACTCTCGAAAACCTGGAATTGATGGAGACTTCGGATGAGTTGGCCACATTCTCTCTTGCACTGATAGACCCCAGCCGCAAATCTCAAAGCTCCCTGGTGCTTACCGATAATTATGGCCGCACCAATGAACATTCTTTTTATCTCCAACGTCCAGCATCTCCACTGAACATTGAAACCGATACCAGCCTGGGCGCTGATGTGATCGCCTTGATGTGGGATCCCGTGGACGATGAGGATATTTACGGGTACAACGTTTTCCGCAGTGAAAACCCCATTGGACCTTTTGTTCGGGTTAATGCCGATGTGATTGCCGGAACTTCCTATTTCCGGGATGAGGGCCTGGGGCAACTCACCAAATACTATTACCAAGTCAATACCATGGTTTCCTCTCTGGTACCCAGCGAAGGCTTTGTGGTTGTGGAACAATCCACAGCACCAGCAGAATTGTCGGGCTTCCCAGTGCCATTCGTCAATGAAACCAGCAGTCACCTGGCTGTGGGCGATGTTGACGGGGACGGGTACGCGGAAATTGTTTTGGGCAGTGATGAACTTTATGTGTGGCATCACGACGGCACAGAATTGATGGATGGGGATGATGAAAGCCAGACCCTTGGTCCATTTACAGATTTGAACACCACTTTGCAGCCGGCCGGGGTTGTTCTGGCCGATCTTGATGACGAACCCGGACTGGAAATGATTGTTTGTGACCGGGGTGCTGTTGCCCAAGTCCACATTTTTTGCAAGGATGGAACTGAGTTGCCCGGCTGGCCTCAATCAACGCACTTTGGCAGCGGAACCAAGTGGGCGTGGGCAACTCCCGCAGTGGGTGACATCGATGGTGATGGGGATTTGGAAATTGTGGTCAATACGTTGAACGGCCGCACTTGGGCCTGGCACCACGACGGCACCGAAGTTTACGATGGTGATGATGATCCGGCCACCAATGGGGTGCTTCTTATCCGTCCTGGTGCTTCCGGCGAATGGGGTGTCAGTTCTCCTGCCTTGTACGACCTTGATGGTGATGGTGCCAAGGATATCATTTTTGGCACCGCCAGTGATGATGTTGGTGGCAGTCGATTGACCGCCATCAAGAATGACGGAACCCATGTGGCTGGTTTCCCCTATTATACCAGCAACCGGGTTAACAACAGTCCTGCCGTGGGGGATCTCAACAATGATGGTGTTGTGGAAATCGTCTTTTACGATTATTCCCGCAATCTTTATGCTGTTCAGCAAGACGGAACCGATTACCCGGGTTTCCCGGTCAACTTTGGTTTCGGCGGCATGCATGGGGCCACACCCAGTGTAGCATTGGGCGACATGGACCAGGACGGAGAACTGGAGATCATTTTTGCCGGCAACAACAACGGCGACTCCAGTCAAATGGTGATTGTTGATACGGACATCAATGGCGGCACCAGCGGTCAGGCATTCACAGGATGGCCCATTGAATTGCCTGGCAGTTCTGAAGGCAGTCCTGTGGTGGGTGATATCGACGGTGACACGGTCCCGGACGTGCTGTTCGGTATTGGTGGCGGCTCTGAAGACGCTCCCAACAATCTGTACGCCTACAAAGCCAGCGGCCAACCCATTGATGGTTTCCCCATCACGGTGGATGGTCCCTTGATGCCTTCGCCTGTGATTTGTGATCTGGACCGGGACTTGGATGTGGACATTGTTTATGGGGGCTGGGGCCGTTTGGTTCACGTTTGGGACATGCCATTTGCTTATGATCAGGCCAATGTTCCTTGGCCAACTTTCCACGGCAACATGAAGCGCGATGGTGTCATCATTCCATTTTACCTGGTGCCTGTTGAGGAGAACAATCCCCTGCCTGCCGCCAGGTTCCAGGTGGATGCTCCCTATCCTAATCCGTTCAACCCTTCGACCACTGTGCGTTTGCACGTGCCTGTGGTCAATGGTTCGTCAAACCTGGTCCTTGAGGTGTATGACCTTCAGGGCCGCAAAGTGCGCACCCTTCACAATGGAGCCATCTCTTCAGGTTGGCACACCATGGTTTGGGATGGCAGGGATAACAGCGGGCGATTCCAATCCAGTGGCATGTACTTCATGCGTGCCCGGAGCGGAGCCGAGGCCAGCATTCACAAAATGACTTTGGTCAAATGATGCTGGGCGAGGGATGATTTGACTGGGATTCTTGTCCTGGACTATATTAAGGCGTGGCCCCCAAAGGGGCGCGCCTTTGTTTTGCCCACCAAATTCTCTTGTCTTCCTTCATCAAGCAAAGCTTCCCGAGCGAAAGGTGTCAGTGTGCTTCAGAAAAAAAATAGAATTGCCGCGACCTGGTTTTCCTGGGTTGTGCTGGTATGCCTATCCCTGTTTTTGTTTTCTGGCTGTGGAGATCACTCCCAAGAGGAATCTGGACAGGTAAATGCTGCTGACATTTCGACAACTCAACCAGTCCCTGGAGGAATGGCTGTCATCGCCCTTTCGGGTGATCCTGATGCTTTGAATCCTTTGATTCGGCGTTCAGCAGAAGCAGGAACCGTGTTGGCCGAAATTCTGGATACGCTGACTGAATTGGATGAAGATCTTATCCATACACCACGAATTGCTGAAAATTGGGTCCTGGCAACGGACAGCCTTTCGCTAACTTATACTTTGAATCCGTGGGTCTGGGAAGATGGTCAACCCTTGACCGCCCGAGATGTGGCAGCCTCTTTCCGGCTCTTCAAGGATCCTCAGGTGGCCAGTCCCAGTCGTGGTTTTTATAAAAATGTGGAAAGTGTGGAGGTTGTTGACAGCAAAACCCTGCGTTACAACTTGGCGGCAATTTTGCCGGATCCTGTTGCCCGCACTGCTCATGCCATCTTGCCATGGCATCTGGTGCAGGACCTTGATCCGTCCCTGGTCAATGGCTGGGATCTGAATCAGCAGCCACTTTCTTCAGGACCCTTTCGTCTGGTTTCCTGGGAGCATGCACGAGAGCTGGTCTTGGAACGCAACGAAATTTATCCCAAAACCCATGCCCTGCTGGACCGAATTTCCTTTCGCATCATCAAAGAACCAGCCGCAAGAGTTTTGAGTCTGGAGTCCGGGGAGGTTGATTTTGTAAGCGACGTTTCTTCAGATGAGGCCCAGCGCCTTCAACAGGATGACAATCTGCAGGTTATGGGCACCGGCGGTAGGCGCTTTTATTACCTGATGTGGAATTGTCGCAATCCTCGATTCACCGATGCTGATACTCGTCTGGCCCTCAGCTTTGCCATTGACAGGGGGCGCATGATTCAAACTTTGCTGGGAGGGTTTGGGGATCCGGCCGTTGGCCCCGTGGCCAAAGTTGTATGGAACTACGCCGACAATCTTACCGCTGATATCTATGACCCTGAAAAAGCTGTTGCTTTGCTTGAATCGGCCGGTTGGACCGATCAAGATGGTGACGGGATTTTGGAAAGAAACGGAAAAACCCTGGAATTTGAAATTTTGACCAAGCAGGCGGATCCGGTGCGCACCAACGGGATTGTCATTCTCCGGGAGAATTTTGCTGCGATCGGGGCCAGCGTCACAATTCGCTCCTTGGAGTTGGCCTCTGGCTTGGCCCTGTTGCGTGCTGGCGAGTTTGATGCCTATTTTGGAGCCATGAATCCCAACCTGTATGGAGATCCGTCAAGTGCTGTTCACTCCGACTCTATTGACGAGTACAACAATGGTTTTTATTCTAATACAGAGGTTGATTCACTTTTGGCAGTGGCCCTGGCCGAGACTGATCGCAG
>JAUUYW010000531.1 GCA_030590265.1 Candidatus Krumholzibacteriia bacterium | reverse complement strand
GCGGCGACATGCTGGGAGCCTCAGCTTTTGCCGCCCTGGGCAGTTTGGGTATCGGACTTTCGGGCATCGCCCTGATCGCTGTACCGCCAGCCCTGCTTTGGGGCGGATTTGGAATTTTCCTGGGTAAGAAACAAAAGCAACTCAATCAAGGAGAAATAGAATGAGTATGAATCGTCGTTCCTTCGTCAAACGCACCGGGTTGGGTTTGGCCGGTCTCGGAGCCATGTCCGCCGGTGCCTTGAAACCCGGATCCGCCTTGGGCGAATTGACTCATCTGCGCAGCGATCGTCGCTTGAAAATTCTCATCCTCGGTGGAACTGCATTTTTGGGCCCAGCCATTGTGCGCCATGCCCGCAACCTGGGTCACGAGTTGACTTTGTTCACTCGCGGCCGCACCAATGTTGGCCTCTTTCCCGACATCGAAATGCTGGTGGGAGATCGTGACGGTGATCTTGAAGCCCTGAAAGGTCGAAAATGGGATGTGTGCATCGACACCAGTGGCTATGTGCCCCGCCTGGTGACCGACTCTGCCCGTTTGCTCGCCGACAGCATTGGGCAGTATATCTTCATCTCCACCATTTCCGTCTTTGCCGATTTCACCCAGAAAGGCCTGAATGAATCTTCGGCTGTGGGCACCTTGGAAGATGAAACGGAAGAAAAAATCACCGGCCTAACTTACGGCCCCTTGAAAGCCCTTTGCGAACAGGCAGCTGAGCGGGAAATGCCTGGCCGTTCCACCACCATCCGGCCAGGCCTGATTGTTGGCCCCATGGATCGTTCCGACCGCTTCACTTACTGGCCAGTGCGCATTGCCAAGGGTGGCGAAGTGCTGACGCCGGACAGCCCCGACATCTTCACCCAGGTCATTGACGTGAACGACCTGGCCATGTTCATCGTGCGCTGCGCCGAACGCAACATCCTCGGCACTTACAATGCCACCTCACCAGCTGAAGAACTCGTCATGGGTGAAATCTTTGAGGCCTGCCGCAAGGTTTCCGGCTCGGATGCCACCTTTACCTACATGAGCAAAGAGTTCATGGAAGAACATGAAATAGCGGCCTGGAGTGATATGCCGGTTTACGTCCCCCTGGAAGGTGAGGACGCCGGCCATCCTTATATCGACGTGACCAAAGCTCTTCGCCAAGGGTTGACATTCCGTCCCATTTCGGAAACTATAAGGGATACTTTAGATTGGTGGGCGACCGTTTCTTCTGAACGCAAAGAAAAACCCATGCGCTCCGGGCTTACCGGTGAACGTGAACAAGAATTGTTGGAGGACTGGCACAAAAAGAATGGTTGATCTGTTGAAGGGCACCAAGGCATGAGAGTCATTTGCACTTATTGTTCCAAAGCCAAGCGTAAGGACGGCGGGTATTTACCCGCCGTTCTTCGTTATCAAAGTGATCGCATTCTCCAACTGGTGGACCTGGCTGATGCCAAGGACCTGGAATTCATGATCCTGTCGGGTGAGTACGGCCTCATCGACCGGGATTACCCACTCCCTTTTTACGACCATCTTTTGCAACCATGGGAAGTTGATAAACTCAGCAACCGTGTGGCGGCGACTCTTTGCATGGCCGGGGTAAAAGAAATTGAATACCACACGGTCGCGCCGGAACTGGTTGCTTCCATCAGACCCTATTTGTCAGTTATGGAGGCGGCCTGCTCAAGGGCTTCGGTGGCTTTAAGGGTTGTGATCCTGGACGGAGATCCGGTCTAGGTTCTTATTCCGGCCAATCAAACTTTTCCCGGAAACAAGCCACCGCCCGATCTCTGTCCGGAACATCAATCACCACTGAAATGCTGTTGACGGACGAAACCACCGTGTGAGCATCGATACCATCCACACACAGAGACGAAAAAACCTCGCTGGCCAAGGTATGGCGTTCTAAAAAATGGGGTCCATATAGAGTAAGAATGACCACTGGCGCGTTAACTTTGATCTTGTTCGGTGAAAACTCATCCTGGATCTCTTCAATAATCTCCCTATTGGCAGCCAAATCCGCGGTTTTTACGCAAAAGCTCATGTTCTTTTCATCAGCGG
>JAUUYW010000359.1 GCA_030590265.1 Candidatus Krumholzibacteriia bacterium | reverse complement strand
AGCATACCCGGATCAACAAACATAAAATGACGACCAAAAGCGGCATGAGCACCCTGGTTGCGGGCAGCCGTGCGACCTTTGTCTTCGCCGGAAAAGAAAGCCCTGATTGTGCCCTTTTCAGCCTGTCCCGTCAGAAATTGATCAGTGCCGTCGGTGGACCCGCAATCCACAACTATGATTTCGAAAGGAACCTCGGGCGGTTGATCCAGCAGGGCCAACAACGAGAACTTCAAGGCTCCCAATTGGTTACGTGATGTCAGGATAATTGAAAGAACAGTGTCCGGGACACTCATAAGACCCTCCCTGGGGTTCGTGAATCGCCGATTCTACTAACTTCAGGGAGGGGATTGCATAGAACGTTCCGCAAGTGGGCGTCAAGGCGATTTCAGCTCAAAATCAAGGTCGAAACTACTCTTCGTTGGTCTTCAGCCTCTCAAATAAATCCTTCAGGTCGCCGTATTTTTCCGTGTAGTCGTTCATGGTGAATTCGATGACCTCGTGGGCCTCATCTCGGCCATAAACATGGGTAATTTCAGTGTTGCGCTTGCCTTTGGCACCAGGAGCATCCTTGTAGGTCAGGAAATAATGTTTCAGGCGATCGATCAGGGAAGGAGGACACTCGTAAATGTCCTTCATGTGACCATAAATGGCGTCGCCCTTCATGACCGCGATAATCTTGTCGTCGGCTTCGTTGCCATCGATCATGCGCAACCCGCCAATGGGTGTCACAGGCAGCAGAATATCGCCGTGGGTGATGGATTTTTCTGTCAAAACACAGATATCCAAGGGATCGCCATCTCCCACGATGCCATCAAGGCTTGCGCGCTGCATACAAAAATCCGCTGTTCGCTGCCCACAGTAGGTTTGCGGAATCAGCCCGTAGAGGGTGGGATAGACGTTGGAAAACTTTTGCGGACGGTCCACCTTCATGTGCCCGGAAGGCTTGTCGAGTTCGTATTTCACGGTGTCGGAAGGCACGATCTCGATATAGGCGGTGACCACTTCGGGCGCCTTTTCGCCAATAGATACCCCATGCCAGGGATGGGCGCGAAAAAGTTGGTGAAAAAGAGTGAGATCGACGTCCATGGATAAGCCTCCGCTTTGAGTCTGGTTTGAGGGCCCTTTTCGGACTTGATAATGCACCTGTTTTGCTTGGGATTCAACTGGAATGGTGTCCGGTGTGTAGATCTGGAGTTTTAGCTGAATACCCGCCGAAAATTGACTTCCATACCGTGATTATGATATAATACAGGTTCCTTTGACATCACATTCGCAACCCATTAACAATCCGGAGTAATCGTGAAATTCCTGGCAACCCTTTTGCTGCTGATTATCCCCAGTTTGGCCCTGTCCCAAAACTTTGTTGGCGGCAACCAATCCGGCGTCTGGGATTCCGACCATTCTCCATATCTGGTTATTGATGACATCATTGTTCCCGCCGGTCAAACCCTCACCATCGAACCTGGTGTGGTGATCGACTTCCAGAACCATTTCCAGTTCATCGTCAACGGCAACCTGCAGGCCATGGGAGCGGAAAACGACACCATCCGCTTCACCACCAGCAACCCGGCCACCGGCTGGGGCGGCATCCGCATTTCCTCTCCTGATATTTGCCAGCTTTCCTATTGCCGCATTGAGTTCGGAAAATCCAGCGGCGACTATCCCGACATGCACGGTGGCGGTCTCGCCCTGCTCAGTTCCGACGCCATCATCGCCAACTGTGTTTTCGCCGACAACGACGCCACCGCAGATAACATGGGCATGGGCGGCGCCGTTTATGCCTTCAACACCGGCAGCCCCAGCCAAACCCTGACCCGATTCACCGATTGCCGGTTCATTCGCAACCACTGTTACGGCGAAGGCGGCGCGGTGAAATTTTCCTCCGACTACAACACTGAATTCCTGAATTGCGAATTTGTGGAAAACACCTGCAATTACGGTGGTGGCGCCATCTCCGGTTATTACGCCACCGGCACCAAAATGACCAACTGCCTGTTTGCGGACAACTACACCATGTATGCCAACGGTGGCGCTGTGCACACTCTGGGCGGCGGCAACATCTTGTTTTTCGTCAACTGCACCCTGACCAACAACACCGCGGTCACCGGTGACGGCGGCGCGGTCAACCTGGCCTACACCACAGCCTACTTTGTGAACACCATCGTCTACCAAAACAACGGCATGTACAGCGACGATGTGCACCTCGACTGGGGTTCGTACTGCGATGTTTATTACTGCAACATGCCCATGCCCGATGGTGCTGTCGGCAACAACAACATCAACACCAATCCCCAGTTTGTGGATGCCGACAACGGCGATTACCGACTGGTGGAAACATCTGCCAGTGTTGATTCCGGCACCGACTACATCGTGCTCGGCGGCCAGGTCCTGGTCGATTTGGACCCGACTGAATACTGCGGCGAGGCCCCGGACATGGGCGCTTATGAATTCTGCAACACCTCTGGTGCCAGTGATCACGCCTTGGCCACTTTCAAGATGAACCAGAATTACCCCAATCCCTTCACCACCAGCACGGCCATCAGCTACAACCTGCCAGCAGATTCATTTGTATCGGCAAAAATCTACAATGTGCGGGGGCACGAGATCAAAACCCTGATCAATGCCAACCGGGCTGCCGGCACCAACTTTGTTTCCTGGAATGGACGGAACAATGAAGGTCATCGTGTGAGTCAGGGTGTGTATTTCCTGCGGTTGCAGGCTGGGGATGATGTTAGCAGTGTGAGGATGGTATTGACGAATTAGATTCTGTTGGGAATGCAGACTGGCCTTTGGCATTTGTGTCGGGGCCCTGGTGGGTTTGAAATGGTCCCGCGGGTTTGAAATGGTCCCGCTGGCGGGACACATACTGAATACACGCCATCAGTTCACTGATAAAACACCCTCAAACGGGGCCATCCATTTTCCACCTCTGAATATCCAAAAAATACAACTTATCCCCATTCTCATACTGCTCTTCAATCAAAGGAATAACATCGCCGATCTCAGGCACCGGCGGAGGCAAAAACAACCGCACCTGAACACTGTCCGGAGTTGAAACCACAACCCGGGATTGCATCCCACCCGTTCCATGAGGCTGCAAGCCATCGGCTTCCACGGTGATCACGGTTCCGGTCACCGGTTGCCGGCCGACCATGGGATTGCAACGCAGCAACATCATGGCAACAATGGCCACCAGCAAGGCCGCCGCCGCTCCCATGCCCCTCATATTTCGATAACTTGTTGCCCAACTGTTGAATATGTTCATGTTTGGCAGGATAAGATGTTCGCTGCGACTTGGCACCTGATATTTTGCTAATCAAACCACCTGTCGCAAAACGAATTGTGATATAATATGCCTATCATCCATGGCTTAGGATTCGATTTTTCCCGGAGGGATATCATGAACCGGTCGGCCCTGTTTGGACTCATTATTTTGGTCACCGCCTCCCTTTCCATCCTTCCAGCCCATGCCGATGACCCCACCATCGAACCCTGGGAACTCCTCGGTGCACAAGACGCCCTTCTCAACGGCATCTGCTCTTCCGAAAACCTGCTCTTCGCCACTACCGAAGAAGGATTCCATTTCTACAACCACCAAACCGCCCAATGGATCGACCGCACCTGGCCGGGCTGGATCGGCCGGGCGAAGTATGCCGTGGTCAAAGGTCAGGACACTGATGAACGCCTGGTCAGCGGCGGGGTCAACGCCTGGTTCAAAGGGACTCTTTTTTACAGTGACGACAATGGCGAAAACGAAACCCTTACCCTGGAATCAAACGGTGGACGGGTCACCGACCTGGCGGTCTCGCTATGGGATGAATCTGCCATCTACGCCTGCACCTGGGCAGATGTTGTGGACGGAGAATT
>JAUUYW010000020.1 GCA_030590265.1 Candidatus Krumholzibacteriia bacterium | reverse complement strand
GCTGGAACGGTGGTGACCAATGGACTCCCGCAACAGAACCAGGCCTTTGGCTAACAACCAGCCTGTGGTGATTTCGGCTGCAACCCTCAAGGGTGCCTACAAATTGGTGAAGGAAGAATTTGGCGAAGATGCCATCATTCTCGGCAGCCGAACCGTGACCAAACGGCAAGCCCTTGGTTTAGGCCATGAAAAAGTTGTTGAAGTTATGGTGCAAAACCCCAACGGGTTACCTGGTGGTTTTGGCAAACCGGCGCCAAGACTTCCATCAACTTTCATCAGTGATGCCCAACCTGATGCCTCATCCCGGGAGATGTTGGCAGAGGTGGAACGCATCGAAGAGCTGGTCAAAGCCATCGCCGAAGATTTTGAAAAATTAGATCCCCAAGCTTCCATAACCAGGGGCAATCCCTTGGCCGAATCCCTGGTCAATGGTGGCGCTTCGCCAAACACCATTGAAAAACTTCTGACTCGCTTCACCAGTGAAACCGGGCAACCTTCCAACGACCGGGTGGCGGCTCTCTCCTGGTTGGGTGAAAACCTGCGGGCCAGCAATTGTGAGTGGGAAGGTTTTTACGGCTGCCATGCGTTCATGGGACCCGTTGGATCCGGAACAACTGATCTTATTTTGGCCACCGCTGCCAAACTCCAGGAACTCGGTCGCCGAACCCTGGTGCTCAACGTATTGCCCGAAGATCGCAGCAGCATCAAACAGCTGCAGGTTGAAGCATCCCGGTGTGGGTTTGATGCGGCAGTGATTCAAAAAGCCAGTCAATTGTCCCGCAGTGAAGAACATTTGAAAAGGTATGACGTGGTCCTGGTGGATATGCCCGATCTGGGGCATTCATCCATGACTACCGGCGGTCCTCTTCACAGCTGGCTGGCAGGCAATACCACCTTCCACCGTCACATCCTAATTCCCGTCAATCAGGATCCCAGAGACATGGACACGGTGACAAATGCCGCGCGAAGCTGGAATTGCGATTGGTTGGGGCTGACCAGACTTGAACTCACCGGGCGCCCTGCCAAAATTCTGGATTTTGCGGATTCAACACCGTTGCCCATCTCGTTGATCCATAACCGGGGTCAGGTTGAAATAGCCTCCAGTGGAAAACTTTTGGATTTTATTCTCGGGCTGGGTCACGATGGTGGCAATCCCGATCAAATCAACAGCGCGAAAGGTTGATGAATGCATCGACTTGTCAACTTATTGGCCATGATGGCGGCCGTATTGACCCTGGGAGCGGGCCTCTGGCAGGATTGGGGCCTTCTTGCCACAATGAAAAAAATGATCCTTTCCTATCTGGGGATGTTTTTCGTGGCGGCATTGCTGACCTTGGCTGTGGTCTTGGTGCCCATGTTTGAAAAACAGCCAACCGAAGATATCGAAAACAAAAAGAAAAAAGCCTTAAAGGCTTCCTAAATAGACACTTGGCCAAGGAACACTCTTGGCATGGAAACTGCAACTGGCATGATGAACATCTTTTCAGAAAGGTCTGACAATGTCGGATATAGTCCAAATCGCACATCACGAGATCTGGGAGCAACTCGCCACCGATGAGCGCCAGAATGCCAGACGTGACCTGGTTGATATCTACGCGCGTATTGTCAAATATGTGGCCGGACGCATGGCCATTGGCTTGCCGCACTATGTGGAGTTTAACGACCTGATCAGCGCCGGCTTGCTCGGCCTCATCCAGGCTGTTGATAATTTTGATCACCTGCGGGGCATCAAATTCGAGACCTACGCCATTCCCAGGATTCGTGGTTCCATATTGGATGAACTTCGCAGCCAGGATTGGTTCCCCAGGAGTTTGCGGCGCAAAGCCAAGCAGCTGGAAGAGGCTTACAGCATCCTCGAAGTGCGCCTGGGAAGGCATGCTACTGACGCTGAAATTGCAAAACACCTCGGCATCCAGGTGGGGGAGCTCGATTCCCTGGTGGGTGAAGTTTCCATCGCCACCATCATGTCCCTGGATGCAGACACTGGCAGCGATGATTCGGATTCAAGTTCTTCCCTGGGTGAATTTCTGGCCGATCCAACCACTGAAGATGTGGAACAGGTTCTGGCTCTTCAGGAAATGAAGGAACTCATTGGTAAACGCATGAATGAGTTGCCCGAAAAAGAGCAGTTGGTTCTCGTTCTCTACTACTATGAAGAACTGACCCTGAAGGAAATTGGCGAAATTCTGGATGTGACCGAAAGTCGGGTTTGCCAGATCCATACCAAGGCTATTATGCGCCTCAAGGGAAAAATCCAGAGGCACGAAGGAAAGAGTTCCATCGGTCAGATTACGCGGCAGATCCAACACGAACAAGACCAACCCGAAACTCAGGAAGCCCCGGTGGCAACCCTTGTTTCCAAGAAGAGAAAGCTGGAGCCGGTCAATGTGATGGCCTGCCTCACTCTGTTCCAACTCAGTTCCTGCCTGGCTTGGCTCAGCAGCAACGGCCAATGGCCCAATTTGGGTGGTTGAAGCTAGCCGGACATGGCCCGGTTTTTGAAATGGAGAGGATATGGCTGGCGACGGAATATCGATGCCCACCCAACTGGCTCAAATGGGCAGTGTGGCCAAGACCCAGGCCCAGGCCCAACAGGCTGCCCAACCGGCAACCAACTTTGATGAGCAATTGGCCAAAAAGGATGCTCTGAAAAGCCAAAGGGTGAAAGAAACCCAAAATGCGGAAAAAAGTCATGTTGATCCAGATGGAGACCGCCGGCAAAAAAGGAAAAAGCGGCGTCGCCAAAAGAAATTATTGAATGCGGAAAAGGAACAGGAAAAAAGCCCTGAAGAAGAAGAGCTGGGACTGTTAGTCGATTTGCGGGCTTGAACAAATACTGACGCCATGAACTGAGGAGTCCAAGGGTGAATCTCGAAAACGTAATGCTCAATATGCAAACCCAGGGACCTGCTTTTTGGGCAGCCGCCCTTGCTGTGGCCCTGGGTGCTACCCTGTTGGTTGTTTCGGTGATGACTCAATTCAGACGTCTCCTTATCTCAACCCCCAAATGGAAAATCCCATTGGGCTTTCCTGGGTTGAAACGCCATCCAAAACCTTCCGAGCGAGGGTATTCTTTAAAAAAAGATCTGAAGATCAACAAAACAGATGACGGGTACCAACCCTCTTCTGTTTCTCCATTGAGCCCTGGTCCCCGCCAAAACACAGGTTTCCAGGTAGATTCCTGCCAATTGACTGCTCGATTGCACCTCGCCGCAAACACCCTCGAAGAAATACAGCAACGTCTCCGACAGGATAACTTTACCCCTGGCTTTTCCGTCCTAAAGCACGAAGCCGAAGGTGTCGACTATCATTTTAAGACTACTACTGTCTGATTAAAGCACTTTGGTATTGTTTCTGGCCTTCATCATTCGCCCGCGATAAAGGTCTTTGAGTCCAGGAGCCTGAATGAGCACCACGTTGGTGGACCCCCCTGTTGAACTGAATTGTTCGACAGAGGAATCCCAAACACAACTCAAAACGATCATCATGTCCACCCGGGATTTGCCGGCAATGCCTCAGGTTGCCAGCAAGGTTCTGGAGTTGTCTTCCGATCCCAATACTTCTGCCAAACAGCTGCAACAGGTTATCTCTGATGATCAGGCCATGACGGCCCGTATTCTCAAAATTGCCAACAGCGCCATGTATTCCTGCAGCCGCAAGGTCAAAACATTGACCGAAGCCATTGTGATGCTTGGTTTCAATTCCATAAGAAGCCTGGTGGTCACCAGCGCAGCCAGGAACCTTTACAACACCCGCAACAGTCACAGTGGTTTGAAAGAACGTTTGTTGTGGGAACACAGCATCGGCACTGCTTTTGCCTGCAGGATAATGGCTCAAAAACACGCGCCTGCCCTGACCGAAGAAGCTTTTCTGGCCGGCTTGATGCATGACATCGGGAAATTAGTTCTCAACATCCGTGTCCCTGAAAATTTCGATGAAATCGTGCAGGTTGTTTACAACGAAAGCCGAACTTTCCATGAAACCGAAAAGGAACACTTTGGTTTCTCCCATGCTGAAGTGGGGGCCTTGTTGGTCAACAAATGGAAACTGTCGCCAATTCTGGAAGATGTCATCCGCAACCATCACAACAGTGAAGCGGTCTCGCCGGATAATCCCATTTTATTGTATCTCGACCTGGCCAACCGGCTGTGCCACAAATTGGGAATCGGATTCACCGAAATCCCGGATCTGGATTTGAACAACTGCGCCTCCAACCAACTTTTGGGGCTTTCACCGGAAACATTTGCCGAAACCTCCGCCTTGCTGGTGGAAACACTCGAATCCGAGATGGAAATTTTCATTTAGGGAGAAGGCCATGACCAGCCCAACTTCAACAATTGACCAAACAAAAAATCTATCAATCCAGGGCCTTTTGGACAGCATTGACGATATGCCTTCCATCCCGGAAACCTTGATGGAAATTCTCAAAGTTCTGGACGATCCCCATAGCGGAGCCTCTGATTTGGCTAATGTTGTCAGGCTGGATGCCCCACTGATGACCAAGGTTCTCAGGTTGGCCAACTCACCTTATTATTCCCAACGGGGAGACTTGGCTGATATCCATCGTTGTGTAGCTGTTCTGGGTTACCGAACGGTTCGTCAGGTGGCCATTTGCATCACTGTGGCAACCACTGTTGTTTCAGCTGTGGCAGGCAGTCAGGGGAAATTGGATTACCGGGAACTCTGGCGCCATTCCGTTGTGACAGGGGCCATCGCCAAACATCTGGCCGGCCTGGTCGGTTACCCTGATCCTGAAGAAGTTTTCACCGGTGGGTTGCTGCATGATATGGGGAAATTTGTCCTGGAATTGCATTCCCCTCAAGATTATGGCGAATTAATTGCCCGTCGAGCTGATTCAGGGCTTCCTCTTTATGTGGAAGAAGAAAAGGAATTCGGTTTTCACCATGCCGCTATTGGACAGGCTTTTGGCCAATCCTGGCGTTTCCCTGAGCTCCTGGTTTGCTGTTTCGGGAAGCATCATGAAGATATGTATGGCAAGGCCAACTCCCGAGTGGACCAAGCTGTGGCTTTGGTGACTTTGGGTGATTATCTGGCCAACACCATGGAACCACCTCGCAGCGACCTTGGTTTTGACCCCAATCTGATCAATGTTGCCCAACTGCATCAGAATGCCGGTTTGGAAATTCATGATGTGGAAAGTTGTCTGGACGAGATCCGACAAGCCATAAAACTGGCCTCCGCCTACTTGGATTTGTAATTGCACCATTAAAAATCAGTTTGACTGACACGGAAAATCCCTTTCAAACCGGGGATTTTTTGTGTATTGTGCCACTTTGTCAGTCTTGATTAACCTTGAACATAAAAGAAAGGTGAGTAGAAAATTGCGCTCGGTGGTTCTGCTCAGCCGAAATACAAAACTCTACGGTGCGGCTTCACAATGGAATCTTCCCGGAGTCGAGCTCTTCATGTTCGAATCTCCTTCCGAAGCTTTGGCCCGTATTTCCCAGGGAAAAACATCGGTTTTTCTGTTTGATACCCGAGATTACCCTCGTTTTCGCCATGTGGAACGAAAATTCTTCTCCATGAAAACAGATGCCGATTTGATTCTTTTGGGACAGGAGGATTTTTCCCCCAGCGACGAAGCCAATCCCCAGGTGGCGGTCAGTCCACTTCCCGCCGATACCCCTGTCGAAGAAATTAAAATCGTGGTGGCACGGCTGCTTCAATTGCGTCAGGTGCGGGAGAACAGTGGTATTTTTGGCCGCAGCCGAGCCATTGCCGAAATGCTCAGCATGATTGCCCATACCGCTTCCCTGGATATCAATGTTCTGGTTCTGGGGGAAAGTGGCACCGGCAAAGAACTGGTTGCCCATGCCCTCCACAATAATTCTTCCCGTCGCAAAGGGCCCTTTATCAGCCTCAATTGCGGAGCCATGAGCGAAGGTGTTTTGGAAAGTGAACTCTTTGGTCATGTGAAAGGCTCTTTCACCGGTGCCGTTTCCGATCATGCCGGCGTTTTCAAACGTGCCCATGGCGGGACTCTGTTTTTGGATGAGGTGGGGGAAATGCCCTTGGGCATGCAAACCCGCTTTCTGCGGACCCTTGAAACGGGCGAATTCATTGCCGTTGGTGGTACACGGCTGGAGAAAAGCAATATTCGCCTGGTGGCCGCCACCAACCAGGATCTGGCCAACAGAGTGGCTGAAGGCCAATTCAGGCAGGATCTATATTACCGTCTCAAAGTCATTGTCATCAACACTCCCTCTTTGCGCGACCATCCTGAAGACATTCCGGTGTTGGCTGAGAAGTTTCTGCACGAGGAAAACAAACGGCATCAGTTGCGCGTCAAGGGTTTTACAAGGTCCACACTGCAAGCATTGATCGATCATCCCTGGCCTGGAAATGTTCGGGAATTGCGGAACATTATCAGTTCTCTGGTTGTGCTCAAACAAAGAGGCATGATTGACCAGAATGACCTGCCTGCAGGTTTTGGCCCGGATAAAGGGGGAAGTGGCCCATCCTACCTGCCGGTGCCTTTTGGACTGCACACCTCCTCTGACAGCATTGACCCGGGCCTTTTGGCCCATACCTTGCTGGAGATTCGTCAGGAGCTGAAGGAAATAAAAACCATGCTACTGAGCAGGGAAACCCCTGTCGATCCGGATATACCCTGGAGTGCGGGTCAGGATCGTCAAGTAGTTGAAACTTTTTCAGCCGACAGTGGTTTCAGTCCATTGGCCGAAGAACAGGTCGGGGATCTTCAGACAGCCGAGCGCAGCCTGATCGAAAATGCCCTGGTGACTTCACACGGAAATCGCCGGGTTGCAGCTCATCGATTGGGCATCAGCGAACGCACTCTCTACAGAAAGATCAAAGCCTATGGCCTGTCCTGAGAAAATGTCCTATAATTTAAATGTACCAGAAGAAGTCCTGAAAGAAATCCCGTCTCAAACCTTACCCCTGGTCTGCGAGGCAAAAATGCATTCGAAACGGGTCCTGCCTGTTGTTGGTCGCTGTGTATTAATGAGTGTATTAATGAGTGTGTTGATGAGTTTGGTAATTCTGTTTCCCCAGTCAGCCCTGGCAACCAAATATGCCGGTGCTTTCATGGAGAATGGTGGAGGGGCAAGGGCCTTGGGAATGGGCGGAGCCTTCACGGCGGTGGCCGATGATCCCAGTACCACTTTCTGGAACCCTGCCGGGCTTGCTTCCATGGACCAAAACGAGTTGTTGCTCATGCACTCGGAACGGTTTGGCGATCTCATAGATCGTGATTTTGCTTCCTATACCCAACCAGTGGGCTGGAGTATTTTTGGAAGTGGCCAAGCTGGAATCGGCATCTCAATCATCCGCCTCGGCGTCGATGATATTCCTTTTACCGAACATCTTGAAGACCAGCTGGACACCAACAATGATGGTGAAGTCAGTGATACCGAAGCATTGGGGCTGCTCGATCTTCAGGATGAAATTCGTTACAAAAGCGACCAGGAATTTGCTTTGATGTTCAGCTATGCCGAACAACTCGGTTCCTGGCATCTGGGCACCAGTTTGAAAGTGGTTCGCCAGAGCATTGGCCAATATTCCAGCCTGGGTATTGGCGCCGATATAGGTCTGCTGCGACCTCAATTGTGGAAAAATCTGGATTTTGGGTTGAAACTTCAGGATATCACGACCACTTACCTGAGCTGGAGCACCGGTCATACTGAAATTATCACTCCTGCTGTGGTTCCCGGTTTGGCCTGGCGGCAACCGCTTCAGTCCTGGAACATGGATCTTCTTCTGGCCGGTTCCCTGGAAACTCGATTTGATAACCGCAGAACTGCCGATCAGTATCACTCAGGCAGCATCAGTTACAATTCCCACGTGGGTATGGAACTGGCTTTTGCCCGTAAGGTTTTTCTCCGGGTGGGTTTCGACAGCGGTTGGGCTTCGGAAAATCTCACTGCAGGGGCAGGGTTCAGAGTGGCCCCTTTGACCATCGACTATGCCTATGCAGGCGATTCTCTGGATATTGATGAAGTCACGCACCGAATCAGTGTTTCAGTGACTTTCTAGGAGTGGGTCTGTCCTAGAAATCAGGGTCGGTATGCGTACAACTTTTGCCCTGGATAAATCAGGTTGGTCTTGTACAGACCATTGACCTTTCGCAAATGCACCACACTGACGCCTAATTTGCGCCCAATGCTGCCCAGGTTGTCCCCTTTGCGCACCTTGTAGGAAACTCTCTTGTAGCCTGAAGGCGGAACATAGTGACCCTTTTCCTGAGCCCGATCCTGAGCCATTTTGGCCAGTTGTGCGGGCATGGGAATCAAGAGTTGATCCCCCGGACGAATCAAATGCACATCCTTCATTTTATTCAGTTGGGCAATATCCTTGACGCTGGTGCCGTAATTGCGGGCAATTTGACCCAGTGTTTCCCCTCTGCCCACTTTGTGACGACGCCAGGTCAGGCGTTTGTCCAAAGGAACTTTGCTCAGGGCAGCAGTGGCTTTTTTCCCCGTGCCTGAAGGAACCCTGATAGGATAGCCCTTCAGGCCAGGAGGGCTGGCATTGTGCAAAAGAGCTGGATTCAGGCCAATGACTTCATGGGCTGACACACCAGCGCATTTGGCCATCAATTGCAAATCGGTGGCATCGCGGACCTTGACGACGTCAAAGCCCAAGGAGGGGAGCGAGCGCGTTTCGAATCCATATTTTTCCGGATTCTCGCCAATTCTGGCAGCAGCAATGAATTTCGGTACATAGGCGGTGGTTTGGGAAGGAAGTCGCATGTCCCAAAAATTATCATGGCCGTGCAGACGAATGCGCCTGGCAACCCTGTTTCCACCTGAATTGTAGGCAGCCAGGACCAGGGCCCAATCGCCAAAGCGTTTGTACAGACGCTTCAGGTGTTTGGCTGCGGCATGGGTGGACATGTCCAAATCCCGACGTTCATCCAGCCACCAACTCTGTTTCAGATCGTAGGCTTTTCCGGTGCCGGGCATGAACTGCCAGGGCCCCACAGCTCCAACGCTGGAAACGGCATTGTTGCCCAAGCCACTCTCAATCACGGCCAGATAAATCAACTCTGGAGGTAAACCGTATTGTTTGAGGATGCCGGTGACCAGGCTGTCACGTTCTACTTTTCGGTCGAGCCAAACTTGAAAATGCCGGTGCCCTCGGCCTGAAAAATAGGCCTCCCACTTGCTCACTGCCTGGTTGTTTATTTTCAGAAGATCCGCGGTAAACGACGGCAAAGTCACACCTGTGGCCGGAACCAAGGAATCAGGAAAAGCGAAATTGCCCAAACGCCCATATTCCGTTGCCAGGAGCGAATCGCCCAGGGCGGGATCACCTGCAAAGGCGGTCTTTTCGGCCAGGATACCATCCAAATACCAAGTCTGCCTTTGCAAACTCATGCGGCGGGCCAGATAAAGAGAATCAACATCAGCTGGAAGGGGCATGGTGAGTTGTTCTTCCAGCACAAACAAATGATCCTGGGCCAAAGCCAATTGGCTATCCGAAAGCAATTGCATGGCATCCAGAAGCAATGCATCAAGATCATCCACTGCAGCATATCCATCAGGTCCTGTGGCCAGGACAAAAGTCGGGACAGTTTCGGGAGGAATCATCATTTCCAGGTCTGATTGCAGGGTATCATTCAAATCATGGGAGTTTGCATAAGGTTTTCCGTAGCCTGACCCTGGTTGATTATCGGCCCTTTCAAGACTTTTGGAGCCAGAATCATCCAAAGCCGATTGGTCTGTCTGGGGTTGGCCTGTGAACACCGAACACCCTGTCAACATCAGGACCATGGCTGCAAAGGCGAACACGGACAGCCGTCGGGATGGTGTGCTATCACGATAACTGCGTGTTTTGTAACATTTTGACATGATTGTCATCCTTGACCACCAATGGGAAACAGATTGAGATTTGTGGGAACCGACGTTCGGTCCGATTGTTTAAGCGGAAACCGACCAGGGTAGGAATCCTACCTCAAGTCCTGCCAAGTCATTTGGTTCCCGTCTTGTAGGAAAATAGCAAGACATGGGCCAATATTTCAAGGGGAGGCCTTGATTATTTCCTTACATTATGTCATAATTATTACCATCCCGTAATGCAATTGGAGATTGCGCCCGAAGAAAATGATACATCAAGAAGCCGCATTGCGAAAATTACTGATGGAGGACCTGCCTATAGATGCAGCAGGTCCTCGACTTCGGCATACCATTCGGCGTGCACTGGCGGCTGGCAACAGCGATCGCTTGCTCGCGGCCACTCGGCAAATTGTCTCGGAACTTTTCCGTCAGGGAGTATTGCTCCGAGTTGCGGTTGAAGGGCAATCCCGGCTGGACTCCTCCTATTGTATAATAAAAGGAACCGACCGGCTAATTAATCTGAATCCCCTGGGGGAACTCCCCGCACCCAAAGCCAGTTCACCACTGCCGGGCAATCCATTTCCTGCGGGGGAGAACCTCTCGCCTGTTTCCCAAAACAAAACCAGTCTGACTGATTTTGCCGGGATGCTGGGGGCCATGGAACACGCCCAGGATCTGGAAATTGGCTTTCCCCAATCGGGTGAAACCGGAGTCATCCTCAGCAGTATCCTGAGATTGCTGGCAAAATTCACTCCTCAATTCGATTTGTTCGTTCTTCTTTTTGAAGATGAAATCCTTCCTGACGACCAGAATCGAATTTTCACCGTTAGCAGTTCCGACCTGGCCTCGGGCTGGCTTGCGGTGCGGCAATCCACTCATGCCGCCTGGATTCCAACGCCTGATGAATTGCCAGAATTTATTCAAAAATTCGGCACAGAGGACTCTTCCGAATTGCCCTTCTCATCCGCTGTAGCGGTTCCCTTGATCAAACCTTCTGATGAGAATTCCCCGAGCGATGCAGGCCATGAACTAGGGCTGCTGTTTCTGGTTGCCCATGAAGAATGGGACCGTACACCACTGCTGCGCCTGGCCAAGCGACTTTCCCGCTTTGTCACCCGGCGTTGGCAGCATCAGCATGAAGTGAACCAGCGCATCCACACCGACAGCCTGACCAAGGTCTACAACCGTGCATTTTTCGACAACCAGTTCACATTGGAGCTGGAAAGAGCCAGACGATCCAATCAACCTCTTTCGCTTGTTATTTGTGATATTGACCATTTCAAAAGTGTCAACGATCGCTTTCTTCACCACAACGGCGACCGGGTTTTGAAGATGGTGGCACGCCGCCTGCGAGATGAATTGCGGCGCATTGATCATGTCTGTCGTATTGGTGGTGAAGAGTTTGCCCTGATCCTTCCCGACACTCCCCTCGAAGCAGCTCGAGAGGTGATGGACCGTTTGGTCAATGCCTCTTTCAGCCAAGAGATTTTGCACCAGGGTGAATTGATCGATTTGGCAGTGACCTTCTCCTTCGGAGCCGTCACCTTCCCGGATGCGGGTGCTGATGCCTTTGAGCTGTACCGCAAAGCCGACGCCATGCTTTTCCTCTCCAAGGATCTGGGCCGCAACCAATGCCACTTCTGGAGCAGCGAAGGGGATCACAGTCAACTGCTTCCGGAAAAATCCACCAACTGACGAGTCAAACCTCTTTTCTCCTTCCCACTCCTCGCCATTGGGCTTTGACCTGGAGCATTCTCCATCTAACAACCTTTGCTTTTGGCGGCTGGATGTTCGGCCAATGGGGCTCGGCTCTGCCTGGTTTATTCCTGCAATTCAAAACTTTGCCCGTGCTACTGAGTGCCCTGTTGCCGGCGGGATTGAATTTCGCCGGAAGATCCGTTGTTGCTGGATTCATCTGGTTTCTGGTTTGTCTTTTGGGGATGATTTCCGGTTACTCGGAAACCCAGCACCGAAGCCATCGCAAAACAGCCAGTGCCCCGGGAATCATGTTTCCTTCAGAGGTCAACACCTGGACCGTTCAATCCTTGGTCCGCACAACAGGGTGGAGTTCTCTTCGCAAGAGAGGGCAGTGGCAGGCGCCTGCGGTCCTGGTTCGTTTGGAAATCCTGGAGTCACCGGAAAACAATGAAGAACCACCCAAACGCGGGCAGGGGATTTTATTGGTGGGCGAAGGAAGCGCCCCTTTGCCTGGTGAACTTTTGGCAACCATCCAGAAAATTACAGTTCCCCGAAGGGGAGATTTGCCGGGTATGTTTGACTACCGACTTTTCCTGGCAGGAAGGGGCATTTGGTGGCGTGGAAAAATTTTGACCCGTCTTGCTCCACGAGGTGAAAGACCTGTGGCCACTGCCTTTCGTATTTTCCTGGAGCCAATAAGATCAAATATTCTTAATTCCCTAAAAACTGTTTTACCTCCTTTTGAATCATCCCTCGCAGGGGCTGTGCTGCTGGGTGCAAAAGATAAGACCAGTCGAGCGGCAGGCGGACCATTCTCGGACCTGGGTTTGGCACATCTGTTTGCTGTCAGTGGTTTGCATGTGGGAGTTTTGCTGGGACTCTTTCTTCTTCCTGGAAAAATTATTGGTATTTCGGCCTGGCAAAAATGGGTTTTCCTTTGGCTCATTCTTCCACCATATGCCCTTCTTACAGGGCTTCCAGGAAGTGTGATTCGGGCCGCTGGACTGGCCTTGCTGGCCACCTCCGGTCTGCCCTTTGGCCGACTGGGCCGTCCCCTTCATTTTTTGGGTCTTCTGTTTTGGGCCACCACCATCTGGCAACCAGATCAGGTCTTGGATACGGGGGTGCGTCTGAGCTATGTGGCGGCGGGTGGAATTTTGGCTTTCACGTCCCTTTCGGCTAACATCAGCTATCCCCGCCGAGGCATGGCGGGGTTTGTTTTGGGCGGGTTGTTCATCAGTTTTTCCGCCCAGTGGTTTACGTTGCCCATGGCAGCCTCGGCTTTTGGACGATTGAGTATGTTGTCTCCTTTGGCCAATCTCATTGCCGTTCCCACCTTTGGCCTGGCCGTTTGGCTCATTGTTTTGGCCCTTGCCGGGTTGCTTGTGCCGGGAGGTCTCATCGGTCATTTTCTGGGTGCGTTGGCCTGGTTTCTTTTGCGTGGCCTGGCAGGAATTGTCGGTGGGACCGGTGGCATGACTGGCGGCTGGAACATGGGCCTGCCCGATCCGAATCCCTTGATCATTGCTACCTGGATGGGCGGAACTTTCACTTGCCTGGCAGCTCTGCGTCAAACATCTCTGGGGAAGTTGGGACGACGATTTTCCCTGGGCTGGATAATCCTGGTTGGAATCCTTGGAGTGGGGCTGTTCACCCAACCGGAATTTTTGAACAAGGGAATCACCGGCCCTGAAGTATGGCAATTCGATGTGGGCCAGGGGGATGGTTCACTGGTCCGTTTTCCTGATGGCTGGACAGCCATGATTGACAACGGCGGTCGTTTTGGATTTGCCGGCACTGATCTTAGTGGGCCCTGGAGCCGTTCCATTTTGCCTTGGCTGCGTCGCCATGACCTGGCGAATCCCGAAATGGTCATCCTCAGCCATGGTCACCTTGATCACACAGGGGGATCCGGCATCATGCTTGAAGAATGCCAGGTCGGGCAATGGCTGGTTGCCGGCCGGGCTTACAAGTGTCTCTTGCCTGATTCTGCCCGAACCACCTTGCGTTTTCCTGTCCAAGGTGAAGTTTTGCATCGTTGGCAAGACTGGTCCCTGGTCATTCGCTACCCTCTGCAAAAACTGCCCGGTAAATTTCATGAGAATGACTTCTCCATTGTTGTGGCTTTGCAGAAAGCAGGCCGAACTCAGTACCTGTGGAGTGGCGATCTGGAACAAGGAGGTGAAAGTCTGCTTCTTCAAAATGGGGGACCTGGCGGGAAAACCCGGGTTTGGAAAGCCGGCCATCACGGCAGCAATACATCAGGGAGTCAGCCTTTCCTGGATGTTATCGCACCGGAATTGATCCTGATCAGTTGTGGAGTTGGCAATGGATATCGTCATCCCAGTCATGGTTTTTATGTGGTGGAAGGAGATACAATTCCGGTGGTGCGGACCGACCTTGAAGGCAGTATCCATCTGAAATTCGCTCAAAATGGAGAAATTCACTGGAAATCACAGGATAGGGAGGGTCATTTGGCGCCGTTGCCTTGACACCCGGTGGTGCCGGATTTAAGATAGTTTTTCCTTCAATATTTTTATCCGGCCGGCAAATCCGGCCCAACCCACAGGGGAGTTTCATGGGAGCCTTACGCAGCACCCGGGACCTCGGTTTGAACCCCGATTACGAGGGTAAGGTCCGCGATATGTTTGACCTTGGGGATCAATTCCTCATTGTGACCACCGACCGCATTTCAGCCTTCGACGTGATCATGGATGACGTGGTTCCCGGCCGCGGTGTCGTGCTCAATGTCATGAGTCTGGCTTGGTTCGATCGTTTTGCCGAGCTGGTGCCCAATCACCTGATTACCGCCGATGCCCAGGAATTTCCCGCACCTTTCAATCAACATGCCGAGGCTCTTGGCGGTCGGTCCATGCTGGTCAAGAAGGCAGAACGTTTCCCCGTCGAATGTGTTGTGCGGGGATACATCGCCGGTTCCGGCTGGAAATCCTATGGCCTGGATGGCACCATTTGCGGCCACCAACTTCCCCAAGGCCTGAGCCTTGCCGGAAAATTGCCGGAACCCCTGTTCACACCATCCACCAAAGAGGATGAGGGGCATGACGAAAATATTCCCTACTCCACCGTGGTGGAAATGATTGGGCAAGAGGATGCTGCCACATTGCAGGATCTGAGTATGAAACTCTACCAATCCGGCGCTGAATATGCCGAACCATTCGGAGTTATTCTTGCCGACACCAAATTTGAGTTTGGCATGATTGACGGTAAAATCAGCTTGATTGATGAAGTGCTGACTCCGGATTCCAGTCGATTCTGGCCCGCCGAAGAGCACGTACCCGGACAGGAGCCTCCCAGCTGGGACAAGCAAATTCTGCGCAACCATCTGGAAACCCTGGACTGGGATCATTCGCCTCCGCCGCCGAAGATCCCCAGTGAGATTCTGGAAAAGACCTACCAAAGATATCGTGAAGTGCTGGAACTGCTCTTTCCCGGAGAGGCAAAAAAATGGCAAGCATTCCTGTAGAGGGTCAACGCAAGGCCCTGCTCAGCGTCACCGACAAGACACGTCTTGAAGAAGTCGGGCGGGCCTTGCACAACCATGGCTATCAGCTCATTGCCAGCGGAGGAACCGCCTGGTTTTTGCGGGATAAAGACATTCCCGTCACCGGAGTCGGTGAATTGACAGGATATCCTGAAATTTTTGGGGGCCGCGTCAAGACAATGCACCCGGCGGTGCTTGGCGGCATTCTGGGCCCCAGCCATGAAAGCTTTGCCGAAACCAAAAAATTGGGCATCGAAGCCATTGATGTGGTGGTGGTCAATCTTTACAAATTCGAAGAGACTTTGCTGCGCAAGGCATCTGACGCGGAAACTGTGGAGAGCATCGACATTGGCGGGCCCACTCTGCTAAGGGCCGCCGCCAAGAATTTCTCCCGAGTGACCGTCGTCAGTGATCCTGATTACTACGATGAGTTTCTGGAGCAACTGGAAAACAACGACGGTGGCACGGAGTTGGCCTTCCGCCAAAAAATGGCTGCTCGAACTTTCCGCCGGGCAGAACAATACAATGACGCCATCGCCGGCTGGTTGGAAAAATTAGTCGGACCAACCGATGGCATTGCTCTTCGATACGGTGAAAACCCTCATCAGGCTGCCCAGTTGGTTTTGCCCGCATCCGAAGATAAGGACAATCCTCTGGCTGCCCTTGGCATCACTCAACATGGCGGCAAGGAACTTTCCTACAACAACATCGTGGATCTTGTGGCTGCTGTGAAACTTGTGGGCGATTTTCAGGAACCCTGTTGCGGAATTCTCAAGCATACCAACCCCTGTGGCTTTGGTTTGGGTGCCGGGGTTGTGGGGCTGCAGCGGGCTTTGATCTGCGATCCTGTCTCGGCCTTTGGCGGGGTCTTTACTTTCAACCGGGACATTGACCTGGCCACCGCCGAAATTCTTGCCAAACGTTTCCTCGAAATCATTGTGGCACCTGGCTTTTCCGAGGATGCCCTGGCCAAACTCACCCGGAAAAAGAATGTCCGGGTGCTCACGGCGGATATCCCCACTTTTCTGTCTGTAACTCATGGAAAAACCAGATCCTGGGGACAACTGGTTCTCAAACAGGATGAGGATGAAGGTTTCAGTGAGCTGGCCGAGTGGAAAGTGGTTGCCGGTCCTGAACCTGATGCGGAAACCAGGACCGCCCTGGAAATGGTCTGGAAGATTTGCAAACACGGCAAGAGCAACGCCATCGTCCTGGGGGACCTGCATGCCACCCTGGGATTGGGCTTTGGCCAGATGAGTCGGGTGGACAGCACCGAGTTGGCGGTCCTCAAAGCGGGCAACCAGAACCTGGATTTGAAAGATTGTGTGGCAGGTTCCGACGGCTTCTTTCCTTTCCCCGATGGGATCGAGAAACTGGCTGAGGCCGGTGCCCGGGCCATCATCGCACCTGGAGGAAGTATTCGGGATGATGAAGTGGCCGCAGCTGCTGAAAAACTTGGGGTGACGTTGATCCTGACTGGTCGCCGCCACTTCAACCATTGACCTGTCACCTAAAAAAACCGGTCCGGGGAGGAACTCTCTTTCCCGGACCGGGTTCAACAGGAAATGAACATCAGATCTAGAATTTCCACTCCGTCCACCTTCGGAAGCCGGCTTTGTCCGGTTATTTTCCTCTTGGCACTTCTGCTTCCCGGATTTTCACTGGCCGACGATCTTGACGATCAAGCGGAATTGCATCGCAGGAGACAAGCCAGACGATCCGCCTCCCTGACTCTGCAAAAGGCCAAAACAGAGTTGTCTTCACCGGCCCAATTTGGACTTCTTGTCATCCCCGTCGATTTTTCCGACGCCAGACTGCCTGCCAACTGGGATCCCAACTATCAGCTATCGAACCAACTTTCCGGCTCTGGAGACCAAACCCTGGTCAACTATTTCCAGGTAGCTTCCGACCAGAAGCTCATGATGGATATCACCCTCGCTCCACTGATTAAGTTGACCGGAAAACGATCTCACTATTCAGACATCGGCCTGCATGGTTTCAGTCGCACCCGGGCCCTGGCCACCGAAGCGATCAGCGCTGTTGCCCTGCAGGGATTGGAATTTCGCAAGTTGGACAACGATGGTCCCGATGGCTTGCCCGGCACTGAAGATGATGATGGCCAGGTGGATGGGATTCTCATCCTGCATTCCGCACCAGGCCAGGAAAACGATCCTCTGAACGGCCTGATCCAACCCCTTCAATTCTTTATCGAACCAGCGGTTGAAAGTGGTGGCGTGCAAGCTGCCTTTTATGCCGTGGCCAGCCTGCAAAGCGGTTTGGGGATCTGGGCCCACGAGACGGGCCACCTCCTGGGTATGGAAGACCGTTACGACCCTCTTTTGGTGCCTGAGCAAGGAGGAGGGGATATTCGTTCTCTCGGTGGTTTGGGTCGCTTCAGCTTGATGGCTTCCGGAGCCTTTGGCACCGGAGGCGGACTCAACCCGGCTTTGCCTGATGCCTACACTTGTCTGCAGCTTGGGTGGGTTGATGCCACGCGTGCGCCGGGCCACATGGGGTCGCCGTTTGAGTTGAGGCCCTGGCGTGAAGGATTCCCCACGGTTCAAGTTTGGTCAGAGGGAACCTTGGGCAGGGAATTTTTTCTCCTGGAAACCAGGGACCCTGCCGCCTCCGCACCTTTTGATGCCGGACTTCCACAGGGCCAAATGCTGGTCTACCACGTGGACGAAAATGTTCCTGATGGCTCATACATTGCCGATGGCCCGGGGCAATATCATTTGCGCGTTCGCCTGGTAGAGGCCGACAACGACCGGGGACTGGAGCAAGGGAATGACGACGGCCGGGATGAGGACAGTTTCCCTGGCCCCTTAGGGATCAATTCCCTGACTCCGACAACCCAGCCGGGCTCAGGAGGGTACCACGGACCATCAAATGTCAGCCTGGAGGAAATCACCTCCCTTGGAAATTTCCTGACCATGGAAGTTTCCGATACCCTGGCCGACCAGAGTTTGCTATTGGATTATGCCATTCCCGTTGCAGCGACCAATGAATTGATCTTGTCGGCTCGTTCATTTGGTCAGGACATTTCACAGCTGATCTGCCTGATTGATCTGCTTGGCGATGGTGGTGGGGAATTTTCCGGCGGAGCCCAATCAATCGCTTTTACCATGACCGACGTGGATGGTGTTTGGACACCCCAGGAGCCTGTTCTTTTTTGGGGTCCGGACAATCCGGCTGAAGGGGCGACCACCCATTTCAGCTTCCATTTTTATGCCGATGGGCAAGAATTGCTGGCGGAAATTCGCCCCTGGGTCTGGCTCAACGATGCAAATGCTTTTGATTTCAACAGTCCGGGTTGTACTTTTTGGGAACAGGATTTTTCTCAGGGACCCACCAATACCCGGTGGCATCTTTGGAATCAAGAGCCATACCTGACGGACGATGACAGTGCAGTTTTGGCCTGCACCGGGGAAAGTTATACCGATTCAGCCGATTGGCCCCAGGTCAATTACGAAAACGGATCCCGCACCGCCATCATCAGCCCCTATCTGGGTGAAGACATCGGCTCCATTCACTTGACCCATGCCATC
>JAUUYW010000044.1 GCA_030590265.1 Candidatus Krumholzibacteriia bacterium | reverse complement strand
GCCGCCTTGCGCACCAGTGGGGCTTTTTTGGTTTTGCTGGCGGTCATGGTGATTGGAAAACACCGGCTCCCGTCGACCAGGGATATTGTTTTGCTGGCTATCGGCGCCCAGTTTGGTGTGGTGCTGAACCAGGGTTTGTTTTTGGAAGGCTTGGCCCGCACCACCATCAGTCGGTCGGCGCTGATCTGCAGCCAGATCCCTACTTTTGTTTTGCTGTTTTCGGTCATTTCCAAACAGGAGAAATTATCCCTCACCAAGGCCATCGGGTTTTTGGCCGGCATCACCGGGGTGATGGTGCTCCTGGAAGTGGATCATTTCAGCCTGGACAGCCAATACCTGACCGGCGACCTGATGACCCTGGCCAACGCCGCCTGTTTTGCCTTCTTCGTGGTGATGAGCCGACCCATCATGGCCCGCACCGATCCGTGGAGCGCCACCACGGTGGTTTTCTTTTTTGGCGCCCTGGGCATGATGGCTTACGGTGGACGGGACCTGTTTTCCACGGACCCTGCCCTGCTGACTCCTGCCCTGGCTGGCTCCATGGTGTATGTCATCCTCGGAGCCACCGTGTTGACTTATTATTTGAATCTTTGGGCCGTCAAAAGGACCCAGGCCAGTCGAGTGGCCATCTATATTTTTCTGCAACCGGTGATTGCTTCGGTTTTGGGGATTGTTTTTCGGGGTGAGGTTATCACCGGGCGGTTTTTATTGGCCACAGCGCTGGTCTTTGTGGCCCTGGCTTTGCGTGACAGGGTTAAGGTCCCGGTCAAGCCCCAAGCCCAACCACAAGCCTTGTCCCGCAAGTGACTCCGGGGTATACTCCCAGAACAATGTCTCCGGCCTTCTCCCCTTTCCCTTTTTGAGGTGCCGCATGGTTCTGCGCTTGGTAACCCCGAGTTCCCCGGTTTTGTTTGTTGTACTGTTGCTCTCGTTTTTTCCCCTGGCCACTCAGGCAGGCACCGGCAACCCCTGGCACTCGGCCAAGGATATTGAGCACCGCCTCAAGAGCTTCGGCAACAGCAAACGCACCACTCTGGAAAGCATCGGTCAATCTCCCTTGGGAACCAAGCTGCAGATGCTGACCATTCATCCGGTGGAATCCGACGACCGGCCCGCCGTCCTGGTCATCGGCAACATGAGCGGGATGGCGCCTCTAGGCACTGAAGCTGCCCTGAAACTGGTTGGTGAAATTCTCAATGCCGAAGGGCCTTCCGCGGCCGAAACCGTGCGCTGGCATATCCTGCCCATGGCCAACCCAGATGGGGCAGCATCCTTTTATGACAAAGTGCACCACCGCGGGGGCCTCAACGGAACCCCGGTGGATGAAGATCGTGACGGTAGTTTTGGCGAAGACCCGGCTGAAGATTTGAATGGGGACGGCCTGATCACTACCATGCTGGTGCCCGATCCGACTGGCCAGTGGATCATCAGCGAAGAGCACCCTTTGCTGGCTGTGGAGGCCAAAACAGCCCAGGGTCAACGGGGTCTTTACCGCAGGGAAACCGAAGGCCACGACAATGACGGCGATGGCCTGTTCAACGAAGATGGTCCCGGAGGAGTGAATCCCGGCCGCAACTTCCCTCATCGTTATGAATACTGGACCAACCAGGGAGGTCGCTGGGCAGCCGACCAACCCGAGACCCGCGCCATTTTGGAATTTGCCTACAGTCATCCTCAAATTGCCATGATTCTGGTTCTGGACCAGGTCAACAACCTGCTGCAAATGCCCGAAGTGGAAGAACGGGGGAAAGACGGAAAATATCCCATCCCCGAGCGCAGGGCCGAAGGCTGGAACCTCAAGCCCGGGCAGAGCCTGACATTGACTGAACTCAAGACAGTGCTCACTGAAAATTACGGGATGCACAATCCGACCGACAGTCAGGTTCTGCGTCTTTTGGAAGAAGACCCGGCCACCAAAATGGACCCTGCCGATCAGGTCTGGTGGTCAGCCATCAGCACACAATACCAGGAACTCCTTGAAGAAAGCGGCCTGACCGGTGAACGCCTGCCTTCACCAAAATCATCAGTCGGGTCCGTTGAAGAGTGGGGTTATTTTCAATTCGGTACGCCCACCCTTGCCTTGGATTTTTGGTCCTTGCCTATGGTCGCTGATGAGGATTCAACCAATTCGGATGATGAATCGGATGATGATTCCGCTGACCAACCCAGCCCTGACGACGAGGGCGAAAAAACCATCTCCGACCAACAAAAAGCCCTGTTGCAGTTCACCGAACAAACGGCACAAAACAAAGAACTCGCTGATTGGACCGGGTTGCTGTCCTGGCAAAAAAACCAGCTTCCATCCGGAGAAACTGTTCTGGTCGGTGGTCAGGCCCCTTACGCCACCACAACACCACCGGCAGCCCTGGTGGACTCGCTTCTGGCCACACCGGTTCAATATCTTTCAACGCTGCCCTCCTGGTTGCCGGTGATGCGTTTCGGTCAGGTGGAATTTTCTTCCCGAGGTGCCGATGTGCATGAGCTGACCGTTTGGCTGAACAACGAAGGCCCAATTCCCTACCCTATCGGTCAGGGCTTGCGCACCTCGCGGGTTCCGCCCTTGGTATTGACCCTTGAAGGCGCTGAAATTCTGGAAGGCCGCGAGCGCACGGCAGTGGAACAATTGCCGGCCCACGGCAGCCGCAAGGTTCGCTGGTTGGTGCGAGCTGCCGTCGGGGACAAAATCATCATCACCGCCGAGGCTCCTTCCCTGGGCAAAATCACCAAGCAATTGACCGTCGCCACCAAGGAGGGTGAATAATGAAAAACCTGGGTGTGTTGATGGTAGTTTTTGCTCTGCTTGGTTCTCTTTCCAGCCCTGGTCTGGCTGACCAGCCAAATCTGACCTGGGATCATTATTATGATCAGGACATGGTCACCGAAGCCCTGAAACAATTGCACAAAGCCTGGCCCGATCTTA
Source organism: Candidatus Krumholzibacteriia bacterium (assembly GCA_030590265.1). Taxonomy (GTDB): domain Bacteria; phylum Krumholzibacteriota; class Krumholzibacteriia; order LZORAL124-64-63; family LZORAL124-64-63; genus LZORAL124-64-63. The sequence goes on along the minus strand of JAUUYW010000044.1, from coordinate 11,572 downwards.
CGGAGCTGGAATCATTGGGCAAAAGTGCCGAAGGTCGCGACATCTGGTGCCTGACCATCACCAATGAAAAAACCGGGAAAGCTGAAACCAAACCGGCCATGTATGTGGACGGCGCCATCCACGGCAACGAAATTCAGGCCACGGAAGTTTGTTTGTACACGGCCTGGACCCTGCTGACAAAAAACGGTCAGTGGGACCGCATCACCGAATTGCTGGACCGCGCATCCTTCTACATCATCCCAACCATCAATGTGGACAGCCGGGCCCGTTATTTCACCGACCCGGGCAGCTACAACATCGGACGCACCGCCCGCATACCCTACGACGACGACGGTGACGGTCTGTTCGATGAAGACCCACCCAACGACCTGGACGGCGACGGCCGCATCCTACAAATGCGCCGGCGTGACCCTCATGGTCAGTGGAAAACCCATCCCGACGACCCGCGGGTGATGGTGCGTATCAAACCAGGTGAAAAAGGGGAATGGACTCGCCTGTATCAGGAAGGTCTTGATGACGATGGCGATGGCCGAATCAATGAAGACGGGGCCGGCTATCTGGACATGAATCGCAACTGGGGATACCAGTGGCAGCCTAGGTTTGTGCAAGGCGGCAGCGGCGACTTTCCTTTCAGCGCCTCCAACATTCGAGCGGTGGGCGATTTCCTTGTGCAGCACCAGAACATTGCCTTCGGGTTTGCTTTCCACAACTACGGAGGCATGTTCCTGCGGGGGCCTGGCAGCAAACTTTCACCGCCCTTGCCGGATGCCGACCTGGCCGTCTTCGACTACCTCGGACGCGAAGGCGAGCGCACCGTTCCCGGCTATCGTTACCTCGTCAGCATGAATGACCTGTACACCACCTACGGTGATTTCGATGAATTCCTGTACCAGATCTTCGGCTCCTACGCTTACGTGGGAGAGTTGTACATGAGCGCCCAGGCGGCCTACCGTGGCTACCGCGAAGAGACCAACGGCAAGGACGGCAATCTGTGGTCGCGCCGGCCCAAACTTGTGGAACGCCAGCAATTCAACGACCACCTCATGATGGGCGAAATGTTCACCGATTGGAAAACCTTCCAGCATCCCTCCTATGGTGAAATCGAGATTGGCGGCTGGCGGGAGTTCAGCGTGCGCACCAGCCCCGGCTGGATGCTGCCCGACATGCTGCACCGCAACGCCATGTTTGTGATCTGGACGGCCAGCCAACTGCCTCAGGTCGAAGTGGAAATCACCGAAGTGAAGGATCTGGGCGGAGATGTTTACCGAGTGCGCGCCCAGGCCATCAACAATGGAGCGCTGCCAACTTTGTCGACCCGAGCCAGAGAAAAACAACTGGTGAGAGAAGATTTGTTCACCATTGAAGGCGACAATCTTACCGTGCTCTCCGGTGGCGTGCTGAAGAACAAATATTTTGATGAAGTTGATGCGGTGGAACATCGACCCTGGCGGATCAGCACTTACATCAGCGCCTTCCGGGTTCGGGAAGTGCAGTGGTTTGTACAGGGTGATGGCGACTTTTCAGTTGGGTACGAAGGGATCAGGTGCGGAAACACCCACATTGATGCAGAATTGAAGTAAGATCCTTTTTGTTCCGCAGAGAATGTAAGAGTCCCTTTTTAACGGCCTCATTCTAAGCCAAAACCTACCTCAGGCCGCATATTTCATTGTATGCCCTTTGTTCCGGGGAAGAGCCCTGGTTACAACCTCACGGAAATAATACTGCCTGCATCTCTCCGGCAACTCATAGTGGAAAACAAAAAGACGGCAATCAAAAATGTCTGAATAGGACAACTTTCGCTCCACAACCCCCCGAACCATTGCCGGCGTTAAATCCTTGATCCCCCTCTGGCGGCGATCCATCATGAAATTCATATAAACAGCAAACACTGCCGCACGGTAAATCCCGGCCTGACGCCGAACCGATGGAGCAATTGTCTCCCGGGTATGGTTCTTACTGTTGTGACGAAACAGCATGTCATACCGATTGACCGCAAACAACCTGTTGTGACACCCCCGATGATCCTTACTGGATGTTTTATCATGAGTTACCTGATCACCAAACTTCTGAAGGGGCTTGATGTATTGATGGTGTTGATCAGTGTAGACCGTTACGTGGTCCTGATCTCCTATCAGATTGTCAAATATTGCAGCTGTTGATTTTTCAATGGCCTTGGGGTCCGGGCGGCCATGCAATTCCTCCAGTTTCATACGCTTTTCCTTCTGTCCATCAGTCATGGCTCCTTTGCGCCGCAATTCGCTTTCATTGAAGTCCAGAATGTAGTCCGAGGATTTTTCAACTGCGATATTGAGATGCCAGGGATGAAACTGACTGAATTCGAAGGTTTCAAGGCCGTCAAAAACGATTTCATCAGGCAGTTTACCGGCACGGAGCTTGATCAGCAGATAAAGGAGGCAGTGGCGGCCCATGCGATCCAGTTTTCTATCCACTGTTGATGGGTGACACCCGAGGACTCGTGCTATCTGGCTGTTAGCCATGCCGTTAGCCGAGTGTGTGAGGATCATTTCATCCAGGTCAGGTCTTTTTTGCCAATAGGTTGTTGAGAAGGTCTGGGTTGAGAAGGTACCCCCGCATGACACACACTTGTATCGTTGTACAGATCGGTTGTCAGTTGCCCGGTAGTACGGAGTTATTTCGTAATAATCCCACTGATCAGATAACCCGTTGTGGTACTTGCATTTTCTATGGGGACAGTGCGGTGGATACCAGTCTTTGGCTGGATTTATTAAGGTAGTCATTCCTTGTGTATTGCAGGATCAAGGCCTCTTACAATCTCTGCGGAACAATAAAAATGGGACGGCCGTTAAGCCGTCCCCAGGAGTCTTTCTCTCACCATCTATATCTCAACCGTCGAAGGAGATCTCCTCCAGAATCCGGTTCACATTCTGCGCGGCCACTTGTTGCTCGTGGTCGGGGTGGGAGCATTCGGGCTCAGTGATGTCTTCATCGTATTCCAGAACGTTCAAGGCCAGGTCGACTTTGTTCTGCAGGCTGGCGTAAACGTTGCATTCCTCATGGCTGACTTCGGTGGGAAACTCGATCACCACGTCATTGTAAAGAGCGGTGAATTCGTATTCGTCTGCCGATATTTCAGTGGCCAGGGAGGCGGAGGCGAAAATGGCGACGAGGGACAGGGCGACCAGGGAGACATTGATAAGCTTTTTCATTGTATTGCCTTTCGGTTTTTCGGGGAGGGAGAATTGAATTTGTACCCTCGTTCCGATGATTGTTTTTTGCTTTCGTTTAACCTATTGCAAGGCAAAGGCCACTTTGTAAGTTGCTTTAATTCAATGGGTTGGTGTTTGTCGTAAAAACTGGGTAAGAATAGTATTCAACAATATTATTAAAAATGGAGAATATTCGTCAATTATTGTGGGGATCAGGCTTTCCGGCGTTCGGCCTCCACAAAAACCTTCTTCACCAAAGGCCAATTCAGCTTGATCCGTTGATCCAATTTTGCGATGGCTTCTTCAACTTCTTCGGCAGTGCAATCATTCCGAAAATCGAGGCTCAAATTCACCAAAACGTATTCGGGCCCCATATGCAACGTCAGAACCTCATTCACGTGTTCCACCTGGTTCACTTCGGCAGCCATTGCCCGCACACTGGCGACTACCTCCGGCACCGCGCTTTCCCCAATGAGCAGGTCCTTGGTTTCCACCGCCAGGAGCCAGGCAGTCAGGGCCAGGATCAGGCCAATGACCACGGAGGCTGCTCCATCCAGCCACAGCCATCCTGTTTGCTGGCCCAACCAGATGCCCAGGAAAGCCACCAGAATACCGGCCATGGCCGCTGAATCTTCGAAGAGCACCACAAAAGCCGAAGGATCTTTGCTGCGCCGTACTTCCTGCAAGATTGTCCGGCGTCCCTTGATGCGGCTGAATTCCTTGAAGGCAAAAAACCAGGCGGCACCTTCAAATATCATCGACAAGCCCAGAACGATGTAGGTCAGGTTGACATTTTGGATGGGTTCGGGGTGCTGAAGGTGGTGGATGCCTTCATAGAGAGAAACACCAGCACCCACAGCGAAAATCAGAATGGCCACCACGAAGGACCAAAAGTAGACTTCTTTGCCATACCCGAAAGGATGAGCCTCGTCCGCAGGCTTGTCTGCTTTTTTCAGTCCCAGAAGCAACAGCCCCTGGTTGCCGGTGTCCACAATGGAGTGGATGCCTTCAGAGAGCATGGCGCTGCTGCCAGTCACGCTGGCGGCAAACATTTTGGTGATGGAAATCAGAGTGTTTCCTGCCAGGGCGGCGAAGATTACTTTTTTGGAACCGGAATGAGACACGGGCTGCTCCTGGGTCGATGAAAACTTAATTTGGCCAGACAGGATAGTCCGGCATGATGGGTTCTTAGTCAACCTTAGCCGGGTTGGTTACTTTTGGTTCTTCAACAAATCCAGGTAAGCACCTTCGACCAGGTCATCCTGACCAATACCCAGCTTTTGCATCAACCGGCATGTTTCTTTTTCACCGGCGGCCGGATCCTCGCCTTGGGTCAGCACAACTTCCAACTCCATATACCAACCCAGATTTTCAACCTCATCCAGATGAATTCTGGTGCGCCCACACAACAGTAGAGTGCGCTTCTTGGACACCACGCCAATAACCGAGAGCGATTGTTCCAAAATTCCAGCCAAACCAACCGGATCATCCGTGGGGCTGATGGCATAGTCGGAAATCTTGGGTCCCGGTCGATCAGGACGGTGGTAGCGAATCAACTCACCGGTGCCGTCACCAAAATCTCGCAGCTTCAAACGTCCCTTGGGGACATTGAAAAAAGTATCCTTCTGAAAGATCAGTTCCTGGGGTTTGTCAGCCAGCACAACAGCGATGGCGAGAAACGATCTAGGGTTTTCCACCCGGGCTTTGATTTCAACATTGTGTGGCATTTGCTGGTGACTTTCGAAAAAAATGGACCAATTTCAATTTTGCCATACAATACCAAAAAGTCACTCAACAGGAAACCCACAGGAAAGGTATTCTCCTTGTCGATCATTATCCGCTGGAGCATCGTCCTTTTAATAATTCAATTCTCTTTTCCAGTGATGGCGCAGGAGGCAACCATTAGCAGCTTCCCCGGTGATCTCTGGGACGATGTTGTGGCCCTGCCCACCACTGAAAATACCTGGTGGCTGCTGGGGGGAACCGTTGCGACTCTCTTTGTCCACAGCATTGAAGATCCGGAGGGAGCGGTTCGTGGCTTGAACCAAGGCATCATGGATCCTCTGGCTGATTTCGGCAATATCTGGGGTGACGCCCGGGTTCAGGCCCCTTTGGCTTTGGGATGCTGGGCCGTGGGCAGCTGGCGTGATGACAGTGAGATGGCCGGGCTGGGTTATGATTTGAGCCGGTCTCTCCTGTTGACCTACGGTGTGACCAGCATTACCAAATTGGCCGTGCAGAGAACCCGGCCCAATGGCGATGATTATTCCTTTCCATCTGGTCATACGGCTTCGGCCTTCTCAACGGCTGGTGTCTTGTGCCAGCGTTATGGTGGCTGGGTCGGGGGAATCAGCATCGGACTGGGTGTCTTGACGGGTTTGGGGAGGATGGAGGACAACCATCATTATGCCTCGGATGTTGTTGCGGGGGCAACAATTGGCTGGATCATCGGGCGCACGGTGGCCAGGGAGGGCTCGGGTGAGCAATCAGCCTGGCGAGTGGTGCCATCGGGTAATGGTCTGGTATTGGTGGCACAGTTTTAACGTCAAAAAAGCTAGTTTTTTTCACAACTCTATTCAACAGGGGTTGATAACCAGACAGCCTTGACCGATGGATGCCCATTGGTGGTTTCATCATTTTTCTTTTCAAAATAAAAGTTTGAAGCTAGGATATATAGGTAGCCTATGGGGATGGGCTAATAACCTTGGCAGTAGCTTTGCGAAAACCTTCTTGATTCAACACCTCCAGCACAACTGCCATCCGCACCAGGATTTTGGAGGATCCACATGCCTGAAAAGCAATCCAAACCAATCAATGACGGCCTGGATATTTTTGGGACGAAGGAAGTGCTCCGTCTTACCATTGAGAAGATGCAAAGCCAGATCCTGATCTTTGGCCTGGCCTTGATCGTTGTCTTGGTGGCTAGTTGGCGCTTCATCGGCAGCGGTGGCACCCTGCTGATGGGAAGTGTATTGTTGGTTTTCGGGGCCACGCTGGGAGCTCACCTCTTCCTGACAACCAGGCGTGAAATTTCTGCCAATGACCTGTCCAGCCACCTTCAGGCCCAGGCTGTTGCGGCAGGAAGCGAACTCGGGGAAACTACCCAAATCCTCCACCAAATGGTCAACGAGAAGGCGTCTCTCGATTTGCGCCTGTGGGTCAGCAACCTTGGCAATGAGGCATCTTATCAAATAGGGGACTGTATCCAGGTCCATCTTCAAGCCAGCCAGAATTGTTATCTCACCCTTTTGAATGTCAGCTCAGACGGTGCTCTGACGGTGGTTTATCCCAATGCCCTGCACAAGGACAACTTCCTGCCTGCGGGTCAGTCCATCACGATCCCCGGTCCCCAGGATGGTTTCGACTACCGTTTGGAAGGGCCACCTGGTACCGAGCAGTTGAAAGCCATCGCCACCCGGGAACCGAAGGTCATTCTTCCTGATGATTTGACCGAAGAAGGGACAATTTTCCGCACCGCGGAACCCGTGCCGGGAGCCAGAGCCATTGCCGTGGTGGCCAAGGAGATCAAGTCGCTCAGCCATAAGCATTGGGATGAGGCATCAGTTGCTTTCAAAGTGGAAGAATAAAAGAATGTCTCGGCTCCCCTGATCTGGTGGGTCGAGTATCCAATAGGAGGTCCGAAAAGTGTATTGTCCAAGCTGTGGTCAGCAAAACCAACCCAACGCCCGTTTTTGTGGAAAGTGCGGTGAAAAAATATTGGGGTCCGACAACCCATCCCCAGTGGCCCACAATCCTGTGGACAATGTCGCAAATCCAAATACGGGCCACCACACCCGGACTGAAGTCAGTGGCGGCATGAAGATAGGCGTCATTTTGGGGACTTTGTTCTTTCCCATCGTGGGCATCATCATGGGAATTATTTTCTTGAACGATTCCAATCCGGCCAAAAAAGAAGTGGGCAAAACCTGGTTGTGGCTCGGGGTCGTTTTTGGCGTCCTCTGGTTCATATTCTCGATGATGTCCATGGCTTATGCCCAAATTTTGATTGGATAGAATGGCGGATTTTTGGGAAATGGAGGTAGATAAAAAATGAATACAAATCTCGGAAATTCCACCAACCCGGCCAACAATTACGCCTTGATCATCGGCATCAGCCATTACCGGGATGACAGCATTTCCAATTTGAGCCATACCAAGGCCGATGCCCAATCTTTCCATGACCTCCTGATCAATCCCAGGCGAGTGGGTTTTCCTGAAGAAAATGTAAAACTTCTGTTGGATGAAGATGCCACCCGCTTCGCCATTGAAGATGCCGTCTGTCGCTGGTTGCGCAGCCATGCCAAACCCAGCAGCAAGGTTGTGGTCTTTTTCGCCGGCCATGGTTCAGCGGAACACGATCACAGTGGCGAAGACGAATCCATCACCTACATGCTTCCCCACGATGCCTGCGCCAACAATCTTTTCGCCTCAAGCATTTCCACAGGCCGTTTCCAGAAGCTTCTGGCCTCGGTTCATTCAGAGCGTTTGGTAACTTTTCTGGATGCCTGTCATTCCGGTGCCTTTGAAGTGCAGGGAGCTCGACGTGTTGCTGTCAAGCCGGCCTGTTATTCTCACCTGGGCAAAGGCAAAGGCAGGGTTCTCATTGCGGCTGCCCAGGCAAACCAGTTCTCCTTTGAGGATGATGTTCTGGGCCACGGAATTTTTACGCATCACCTGATGGAAGCCCTATCGGGGAAAGCGGATTACGACAATGACGGCCGGGTCACTATTCAGGAAGTGTTCAAGTATCTGGCTGAGCACGTGCCTGAAACGGTGCGCAAATTGGGCAAGCAAGGTGTTCAGGAACCCCTCATGGAAGGGGTGACCACCAGGGACATAGTTTTGGCCATTGATCCCGAAAGAATTCAAAAAATCGAGACTGAAACCCAGCGCCGTGAAGAGGAAAAGAAAAATCAATATCGAGCGCGAATTCGAATGCTTTCGGACTTGCGGGCGGATGGCCAATTGTCGGTTTCAGTGTTCCACGAAGCGACCATGCTCCTGGAATCAGAGCCTGAAAATCTGGACCGGAAGCAAAAACGATTGTTGGCCAACCTTCTGTCCCTGTTGAATGGGGGGATGAATTCGTATCTGTACTTGGGCAACCGAGAGGCCATTCTTGGCCAGGAAGACCCACTGGCCAAGGAAGCGGCCGCGGGGGAGGATCGGGTCGAGCCTCATCCTGAGCCGCATCCTCCGGAATTGCCGATGACCCCAGCGGCAAAAAATCAATTCTGCATTCATTGTGGAGCGCCTTCAAAACCGATAGATTCGTTTTGCACCCAGTGCGGCAGGCAAATTGACGATTGAATTGGGCCTGATAATTGCTTGTCATTTTGAGTCCGGGGGTATTGACCAGGGATGAGACCGGGCGGTCGGCAAATGAAAGGCATAGTCATGAAGAAGTTTAATATCAGCCCATGGTTGGTTTTACTCGTTGTCGGAGCAGTCTTTCCGGGATGCAGTTCGTCCACCGACGCACCAGATCTCCCGACAATTGTACCGCCTGTTTCCACATCGCCCAGCATTACTCACGAGAATGCTGTCCTGGCCAACATTCCCCAAACCGCAATCGATCAGGCCATCGCCACCTTGCACATTGCCTACCAGCACACATCCCATGGCAGCCAAATCATCACTGGCATGAACTCCCTGGAAGCGTTCCCGGCTTTTGCAGACAAATACTCCTGGGATGATAGCGGACAGAATTCAGCTGCTCTTGATCTGGACGATTTGGGAATACCTGGTTGTGCAGATCTAAGCCAGGGCGATTCCATCGACAGTCACGGAGTAACCCCCTGGGTCACGGCCACTCGTGAATTGCTGAACAATGCAAGCAACAGTCACATCAATGTTGTGCTCTGGTCCTGGTGCTCCATCAACGGACACAATGCTCAGCGTTATGTGGACAATATGGAAATCCTGATCGGTGAATATCCTGATGTTGCTTTCGTATTCATGACCGGTCATGCTCAAGGGCAGGGTGTGGACCTGACAGTCGATGGTGTTCATTACAACAATCAGCTCATTCGAAATCACTGCCAAAGCAAGGGCCGCTGGCTTTTCGATTTTGCGGACATTGAGTCCTACAATCCCGATGGCGAGTATTTCTGGGATCAGAATATGCAGGACAATTTGGATTACGGCGGAGGCAACTGGGCCAGCCAGTGGTGTGCCGCCAATGAAGGATCCTTGCTGGAGCAGTTGGCCACTGGCAACGCAGTGGATGGGTATGGAGGATGCCAGGGATGCGCCCATTCGAGCAGTCCCCAGGAAGCCAACTTGAATTGTGTGCTCAAGGGCAGTGCTGCCTGGTATCTGTGGGCTCGGTTGGCTGGGTGGAACCCTCAATAAAGGGCTCCACCTTCAGGGCATTCTCTTTTCTTGGGCTCAGGCAACAAATCCTGTCAATTGCTCCAAAATTCCAATCCAGCCGCCCTCATGATTGTTTCGTGCTTCTTCGCTGGGGAGGCCCTCATGATGCAGGGTCAACTCCGTTTCTTGGGGGCCACAGTCTTTGAAAGTAAGAGTGACGATGCTGTCGGATCCTGTGTGATCTGAGATCCAGGTGAAGACGAGTTTTTCGAACCGTTGAATAGTCCTGTATTCTCCTCGATGGGGTAGTTCTTTGTCTCCGGCTTTCATGACGATGAGGAAACTGCCGCCTTCCCGGGCATCAACTTCGACCTTGCAATCAGCCATCCCGTCCATGGGTTTGATGAATTTGGCCAGGGCCTGGGGATTCAGCCAGGCTTCGAACACGGTTTCTATGGATGCTGGAATCGTCTTGCTGATGGTCAGTTCATGGGTCTTGTTCATTGGTCTTTTCCTTCCTTTTCTATGTTGAGTTGGACGTAGTCAACGAGGGCATCAAGTCTTGAATTCCAGAAATTCCGATAAAAATGAAGCCACTCGTACGCAGGCTGAAGCCCGGTCCAATTGATGCCCAACCAGTGCTCACGCCCGTCAATTCGACGGACGATGAGACCCGCGCGCTCAAGCACCTTGATGTGTTTGGACACGCCGTTGAGACTCATCGAAAACACTTCCGCAACGTCAGTCACCTTCAGGTCTCCCGACTCACGCAACAGCTCGATAATTTGGCGGCGCGATGGATCTGATAGGGCACCGAAGGTGCGATCCAACTGGTCGCTCGAGCACTCTTGGCGGATGTGTTTATTGTCTACCATGTGGTTGAATATATATTCAACCGAATGGTTGAGCAAGTAAAAATTGAAAATAATTATCCTCAGACTTATGGCCAGATCCTTGCAAACCAACCCATTCAGCTTTCAACCATCGGAGCATCCATCGGCCCATCAAACAACAAACACCTGCGCACCAGAAAATTGGTGTGGACTACTTCGGTTCAATCACGCGACCAACTGAAACAGCGAAGTTTCCTTGTTCTGGAGTATAACGGTATAAAAGAGAAGGTCCTCTCTTCACGAGAAACAGGCACAACACGCTCCTGCTTGGCCAACCCTGCCAAGAAAACCCTAAAGCTTTTTCATCACCATGACAAAATTGCCATCCTGGGAGTGCAATGCCTCGGAAACGAAGATTTGATGATTATCTATGGCTATCTGGTGGAGCCGGCGTTTCGATGCGGTTGCACCCTGTTGATATGCGCGGACTTGAGTTTAGGTCAAATTGCTCAGTCCTCTTGGGCGCCGGAGCCCCATTGGCGCTACCACTGGACTCTGGAGCGATTGCAAAATCTCGCAGAATTGGGTCACCATCCATTCCTTATTAATATGCCTGCACCCGTCAACCGATGGCGACAATTCTGGAACAAATTATCCCGCCGGGAGAACAGGATTGCACCCCAACCAAAATCAACCCGTCTCGATCCTCAACAAAACGCTGCGGTCAATGCCGGCGACGGTGTGGTCCAGGTCATCGCTCCGGCCGGAAGTGGCAAAACCACCGTATTGATTGAACGAGTCAAGGAATTGAAACGGCGCGGCACCCCCGCCGAACAAATTCTGTGCATGTCGTTCAACCGGGATGCCAAGGTGGAAATCGGCCAACGACTGGAAAAAGCCGGAGTCACTGGGGTGATCGTGCGCAGCTTTCATGGCATGGGGCTGGCGATCCTCAAAGCCGAAAACCGACTTCGGAATAATATTGGCGGGGTAGAGGACCAGGTGTTGGAACAAATGATCAGTCGGGCAAATTCTGAAAATGCCACAACATCCGGAAATCACATCACTGTCACTGAAGCTAGAAACGCCATCAGCAGTTTTAAACTGGCGGCCATGATTTCCCCGGAGCAGGCCATGCGGCTGGCAACCGATGCCGATCCAAAAGAAAGAATCAACGCTCGCATCTTCGATCTATACGAACAGGAGCTCGCCCGTTGCGGTTTGCTTGATTTCGAT
>JAUUYW010000265.1 GCA_030590265.1 Candidatus Krumholzibacteriia bacterium | reverse complement strand
TCTGGAGCTGGCCTACATTCTGGTCCAGGAAGGTCAGGGCCGCCAAGCCATTCCCGTTTTGGAAAAGTTGAATAAAATTGGGAAAGCAGGCCCGGTGCTGAGCCGAGCCCAGGCCATGTTGGCCAAGCTATACGTGGCCGATGACCGGCCTGACGAAGCCATAGCCGTCCTCCATCAAACCGTAACTCAAAACCCAAGCTGGCTCTTCGGCTGGACCGACTTGATCAAACTTCTGATCGACGGACAACACTGGGAGCAGGCCGAAGCGGCCATCTCCGTCACCAGGGAATCTTTCGTGGATGAGCCACTGTTGATGAAACTGGAGTGCCAGCTCATGATCAAAACCCGCCGCATCGTGGAAGCCATTCCTCTGGCCCGTCGCATCAGTCAGTTGGTTCCCGGCATGCATGAATACGCCGGCATTGCCGACCAGTGCGAGGCCCTGGCCCGCAAAGAAGGACTTCTCTAGAAGTATGTAGGGTATCACCTTGCCTACTCGGTGTACCGTTCGGTTATTTCCTGAATACCCGCGGTGCAGGCTGCACAGAACTCCTTCAACCCTTTGGTGAACATGATGCAATCGAGCTGCGACCGATACATTCCCTGCGAAACATAACCAGCACCCTCGAAAGCACCCACCTGTGCAAAAAACTCACTCTTTGTGAACCACAAATCCACCTTCTGCTGATTCGACTTGGACCAGATCTCACCTTCGGCGATGGCCGTGGCTATTTCCGCCTCATCCGCACCACTGTTCATCAACTCGGCAATGCGTTTGTTTAGCTTGGCACGGCCGCGTTGGTACTCCGCATCCATGGCATCATACTCTGCCTTCTTCCAGGGTGTGGGCAGGGTGGTTCCGGCAGTGACCAGATCAGACCACTTGAGATTTTCCTTATCAATCAATGTGGTAATATTTCGCTCATTGGGCTCTTTACCCGCTGGGTAAAAATCGTTATAGGCAGTGCTAGAGGAGTAATATTCATCGGCCAAACCGGCAAAGCTGTGGCCAAATTCATGCAGAAATACATATTCACTCCACTGGTTGTCGCTGGTGAAAGTGCAGAACAAATTGTAGATGCCACCGCCGCCATAACGTTCATGATTGACCATGATGTACAAAACATCGTAAGGCGCATTGGCCGCCACATCACGGATCACGCGGTTGTCTTCGGTCAGCATGTATCGTTCGGATCCCAGAGAATCAAAAGTACTGCCCAGGGCCGTGTTCACGTGCACCCCGCGACTGGGTTCATCGCAACCACTTTGCTGGGATGGCTTGAGCACTCCCCAGATATTGAACTTGTCGGCCATGCTCTTGTAGGGCTCGTACGCCAGCATGAGGTCGGCGAAGCGCTGCACATCATCCCGAAATTTGCCTTCTTCATCGGCCGTGTAGCCATCACCGAGAATGGCAACATCTACTCGACCATGAGAATCACCGTGATAGGCCGCCTTCATCACAATCACTTCCTCATCGAGAGGATCTTCACGAATCATGTACCAATCTGGATCGATTTTTACCCGGTAAATTTCTTTCATGGTCATGTCGCCCTGGCGAACTTCCAGGGCAAATTCGATGGTCTGCCGGGGAAATGGGATGAGAGCGGACTCATGATAAGTGCGGCGAATTCCCTCGGCAGCCGGCCCGGTGGTTTTCCACTCGCCGTAGTAGCTGTCGAATCCTTTGGAATAGAGCAGTTCACCGGTTTGGGCGTCGTAAACTTTTTGGTAATAGCGGCCCAGGTCAAGATCATCCAGGAGATGGATTCGGCTGCCCGACCAAATTCCCTGCCGCCACAATTGATCGACCGAGATGATCTCCTCTTCCGAATTTCCCGTGTGGTAATAGTCGATGCGTAAGGTCTCATCGAGGAAATGGTGGCTGAAAACAGGGTCGGCGGTTGCTGGGTTTTCCAGAATCATGGTCAGGCCTATGATAAGGACCAACATCACTACTGGGGCCAAGGCGCGGGTTTTCATGGAACACTCCTCAGGTTAGTTGATTATCATCTTCGCATAATAACCTGATCGAGGTTCACAAGACAAGGTCATCCCTCCAAAGATCATCCCCCCGGGGGGATGAAATATGACAACAAGTATTCAAAAAAATAACCGCCGGTTTGAATGCCGGCGGTTATTTAGTAACTGTAGAGTTTACTTCTGCTTAACACCTTCGATTTCCAGGTAGATCTTCACATCATTGCCGATCAGCAAGCCGCCGCCTTCCATGACCTTGCCGTAAGTGAGACCCCAATCCTGACGATTGATTTTTCCTTCGGCCGAGATACCGGCCCGTTCGTTGCCCCAGGGGTCGGTCACAGTACCGCCAACTTCAATTTCCAGGGTTACGGGGAGGGTGACTCCGTGCATGGTCAAAGTACCCTTCATTTCGCCTTCCTCATCGTCTTCCATCTTGATACTGGTGGACTTGAAAACCATGGTGGGAAATTTTTCCGGTTCAAAGAAATCCGGGGACAGCAAATGCTCATCCCGTTTGGTATCACCAGTGGTGAGTGAGCTGATTTCGATGGTGGCTTCAACACTCCAGTCCTTGGGATTGTCTGGCGTGAAATCAAAAGTGCCGCTGAAGTTTGTGAAAGTCCCTTTCACATTGCTGATGGCCATATGCTTGATTTTGAATCCTACTGAACTGTGACTGCTGTCAATATCGTAGGTTGCTGCAACTGCGGGCAACGCAGTCATCACCAACGATGCCACCAGCAGGACTTTCAACACATTCTGGAATTGTTTCATTGCTTTCTCCCTTGTTATTTTGGGTTGCGGGCTTTGTCCAGCAACCGGTTCAATTGTTTCTTTTCTTGTATGGTCAGATGACCCAGGCTCTGTTTTTCCAGCGCACTCATGGGTTCATCCAGCTCTTTCAGCAGGTTCATTCCTTTGCTGTTGATGCTGGTCAGCACCACACGCCGGTCTTCTTCCGATCGAACTCGATCCGCCAGACCCATCTTCAACAGCCGATCAATTCGGCGTGTGATGTCCGAGTCCCGGGTCACCATTCGCTCCGCAATGCCCGAGCAAGACAACCCATTTCCCTTTTGCCCACGCAGAATGCGCAAAATGTTATAGAGGGAAGCACTCAGGCCATGCAGCTTCAGGAATTTCAGAAACGGGCCGTCCAATTTACTGGCGGTTCGCTGGATGTTCAGGAGAGTTTCCTGTTCCAGGGATCCAAAAGGTTTGGTCTGTTTCAATTCGCGTTTCAGGCTCGACATTTTCACTCCCAAATTTTCAGACGCTTTCTGTCCGGTTTTCACAATATATGTTGGAAGGTTATTTGTTGCAACAAGTTTTTTCTAGTAATTCACCATTGGGAATATTTTAGTATCCTGACTAGGGACACTCAACCCCAAGACCAGCCGCCAAATAGTAGAGATCTGATAAACTGATCACTCCATCAGGCTCCATTTATGTCCCTGATGTCACAATCATCGGCACAATCACAGCCGAAACAATCACCGCCGTTTGAACTGCCTCCACCGCTTCTTTGGTGGCCTGGGCCGCCACGTCGCCGTTGGTCAATTGGTTGATGCGTTCCTTGCGCGATTTCAACTCTTTCTTGTCGAAAAGCCCATTCAACATCTGCGCGGCATTGCTCAACGCAACCACCACCACCGTGCGGCCGTCCAGGTCTTGCGTATCGGTGAAAATTGCGCGGTGCAAACGGTTGCGCAGCTCGGCTTCGGGCCCATGGTCGGCTTCCGGAAAGATGGTGCGTTTGAAAAGACCCAGCACTTTATCCTGGTCTTCGGTCAAGACGCCTTTGAACACCAGGCGTCGCGCCGTGCGGTTTTTCAAGTCCTTCAGGTTCGCAAATTTGGTTACCCAATGGGTGGCTTTTTTTTCCTTTTTCTCCTGCCGGATCAAGGTCAGGCATTCATCAAGAATGGGCTCACCTGAAAGAGTGGAGTCCAGCAGGCTGACCTTTTTGTGTTTGTCACCACTCACGGCGATCGCTTTGCGCAGCACGAGTTCAGAAAACAAGGCTCCACCCATGGCATTGGCAAACCAGCCACCCAGAGATGTGGTTCCTTTTTCATCATGCAGGGCCAGCAGAAGGATTTCTTCATGCATCATCAGGCTGTTTTCGGTGTGCATCAGGCGACTCCTTGAAATAGTAGTGAGACTGTGTTGATAAGAGTATACCCGGACGTGCTTTTGTCTATTCATTGGCTACTGAAATCTGATTGATTGCTGCAAAAAGAATGAATTTGTGTTATCATAAGTACGGGTTGATAAACAAATTGGGGGAACCAAATGAATCGCCTGCCATTAATTCTTCTGACACTTTGGGTTATGATCCTTTGCTCCAATACGGCCCTTGCCTTGTTGGTGCCTATCCAGATTACCTACAGCGAAACCGACTGCTCTAGCCCTGCTGTGGCTTCATCTATCGATAATCTCACTACCTTGGCCTACCACGCCTCCGGCGATCCCCTGCTGGTGGATTTCGTGCAGGTGATCACCATGGACTCCTATATGAGCGATTACATCTGGTGGACCGACCCGGTCATTCTCAACACCGGCGGAGCCCCATCAATTTGCTGGAGTCGCACCGGATTCCATTGTGCTTTTGTCAGCGGGCCGGTCATCCTGGTTTACCACACCCTGCCTTCTGGTGAATGGGATCACGAAAACTACGCCATGATCGAACCCAACGCTCCGGTCATGGGCATTGATCTTTACGGAGTTCCCACCGACGCCGCCGGCCCGGATGTTTTCATGGCTGTGCACACTCAATCCGATCCCCCCAATGGCGAACATCACGTGATGTACGCTTCCCACAACCAATTGAATGGGTGGTCGGACTTGACCTGGGTTGCTACGGAAACCGAAATAGCACCCCAGCCCCAAATAACCTGGGATATTGGTCCCGCCGGACCATTGCCAAAAATTTTCTACCTCAGTGGCAACCCGGGCACTTCGCTCATGAAACACACCACCTATGATTTGGATGGAAGCTGGACTCCACCCGTCACCGTACCAGGTGATGGCGTTTCCGACCCCAGCCCCTTTGCCGGTGAATTCGATGTCGTCACTCAAGGATTTCTGGAGAGGAATATCCTGGGCCTGGGGGCCCAGCCCACCTGCCCCTGCGGTAGCATCCACCATCAATCCTATGTGCCCGGCTCCGGATGGG
>JAUUYW010000228.1 GCA_030590265.1 Candidatus Krumholzibacteriia bacterium | reverse complement strand
TCAAGAGCGTGTACGCCCTTGGAGGAAATGTCAGGGCAAGACCGCTCATCGACCACGCCACCATTCTCCTTCAGTTCGAGAATGGGATAGAGGGCATTATGGAGGTGTCCTGGTTGACCCCGATGAAATTGAGACAGGTGATGATCACCGGCCTGGACGGCTTCGCCGAGATGGACTATGTGGATCAGGAATTGAAGATATCCTCCTCATCTTCCGGTGGACTGGACCTATCAAGTATGTGGAGGATCCCCCAGAAATATGATATCAAACGGATGAGGGTCGCCCAGGAGGAGCCGTTGAAGAGGGAGCTTGTGGATTTCCTCTCTGCCATCAAGGAAGAACGGAACCCGTTGGTTAAAGGATGGGATGGACTCAAGGACCTCGAGATAGCAAAGGCAGCGGAGCAATCCGTCGAGACCGGCAAGAAGGTCATACTCTCTCAATGATGCCTCCCGATATGAAAAGACCCTGGCTTCACATTTCGTCGATCCTGCCAGTAGGTGCCATCGATCAAGCATCATCTCTCATATGTCCGATCTGGCTTGAAACGATATCTTCCAGGGAGTGCATTGCCTCAAATCCCAGGGCGGATATCTTCGTGGTATCCGACATGAGGATGGGATTGTCATGGGGTCTGAAGAACTTCCTGTCGAACGTTATCCTCAGGTCACCACTTCCAGTATGGACGTTGATGCCCACATCCTCCATTTCAAATCGGAGGGGGTCGAGTAGGGCCTCATCGGCCCTGTACCATATGACCTCCCTGCCGAATATATCCCCTTTGACCTTTTCCAGGGGTGCATCCAGCTCCTTCCCGTTCACAACTGAACTGATCCCTTTGACGTCATATCCCAGCTCCCTCATCGAGAGGAGGATGAACGTAAGGATGGAATTGGCCCTCTCCGATCCCACATTGTATACCTGTCCGAACTTCCCCCTCCCCTCAAGCAGCTGAAACGCCCTCACAACATCCTCGACGTGGGACCAATCCTTGAATTGAAACTGCGATGCTGCGCCCAGGCGTTGAAGTTCACGCCACTGAATTGATGATGGTTGCGGCCATAATCCCAGGCCTGATCACCGGTGTTGATGTCGGTGCCGGAGTTGGCGGCGTATAGCCAGCTGCGATAGACTTCCAGCTCCACATTGGCATGGTTGAAAGGACTCTCCTGGCCGTCCGCATCGAAGTTGTAACTGCCTGAAGCGGCGACGATTTTTTCATCGGGAGCCGAGAGAAATCCTATATCGTTGGGGTCGAGTTTTTCCGTTTCGAAGCGTCCAGCCAGGCTGCCGCGCCAGGTGCCGGAGGTCTTTCTCGCCTGCATGCGTCCGCCGGTGCCAAATTGGGTTTCCCGGCTGAGGGAAGGGTCAAGTTCATTCTCGAAAGGATCCACCACGGTGCCGACCATGGATCCGGTAACGCGGTACATACGGTCATCGAAATTCATTTCGAAATCCATGCCACCGCTATAACCGTCGCGCAGAGTTCGCGAGGCGCCGCCATCGAAATAGCCCACATGGGAGAAGGAGGCTTCATTCCTTTTGACCATCGTGCCCATCAGGTTGATGTTGTGGTTTCCTTCGTCGAATTCCTTGCCCACCCGCAGCAAACCGTAATGCGATTTTTCGTCACCACTGACAAAAGGGTTGTGAACTTTGCCCGCCTGGGCCACATCGGTGGTGGCGGCCAGCACGGCCAGTGAAAAGTCGCCGCCAATTTTTCCGGTCAATTTGGCGGCGGCCCGAATGCGGGAGTTAATATCGCCGGTGCCGATGCGCCGGGAGTAGAAAAGTCGGAAATCAGGATGTTGGAAGAAGCGCGCCCCTTCCACGAAGAAAGGCCGTTTTTCCTGGTAGTAGGTTTCAAAAGGGGAAAGGTTGAGAGTGGCCGGGTCTGCTTCCACCTGACCAAAGTCCGGCTGGATGGTGGCGTTCAGGGTGAGGTTCGAGGTCACCCCGTATTTGAAATCGGCGCCCAGGTTTTGCGAGTTTTGCCAGTTGTCGGCATCGCCTTCGGCCGCCGGGTCGATGTGGCGGGTTACTACATAGGGCAGAACTTCGAGTTTCCGAGGGTTCTGCACTCCCTGCAATCCGGTGAGGGTTCCGAAGCGGTTCACAAAGCCATTGGAGTCCCGGTCCCAAAGCACCCAGCCGGTGTCTTCGCCGCGGCCGTGAAGCCAGCGATAAACCTGCAGGCCCCAGGTCATATCATCGGCGGGTTTGAAACGAATGGCGGAAAACGGCACCCTGATTTCCACATACCAACCATTTTCGTCGCTGGAGACTTCCGCATCCCAAACGGCGTTCCAATCGTTGTCTCGATTACCGTTGTCGTAAACATAGGCATCCTGCTGGACACCGGCGGGGTTGACCCGAAAGTTGTAGCCGGTGGTGCGGTCGTGGTAAGGATCGATGTAGATGCTGACCAGATCGGAGGCTTCGATTTGATCCCGACGGCTGAGGTAACTGCGGACATTGGCCATGTCATCTTCCCAGCAGGCCACCGCGAAATAGATGGCCTCATCGTCGTAAGCGATTTTGAAAGTGGTGGGGACGGATGCTTTGCCAAAACGCACGGGGTCGGCCTGCCGAAAGCCCCAGCCGGTATCGGCCTGGCCCCAGGCGGCATCATCCAGGACGCCATCCAAAACAATTTTTTGCTGATCCAGATAATAAGCTTCAATGGTGGGAATGGGGGTAATGGTGCCGTTGCTCTGATCGCTGTGCCGGCTGCTGGCGGCGTGATCGGCAAAATCCACGGCTGCTTCGGTGGCTGAACCAGGGGAGTGGGATACCAAAAGGCCAATAAGCAAAAGGACGTATATGCTACAGTGAAGGCGCAGTCGAGACATTGGGGCTCCTGATGAACGGAAAAAGAGCAGCAGGTTATGTTTAAGTGATGAATTACGGATTCCAGACCTGGGAGTTCCAGCTAATTACAAAAAAAATCATCTGGGCAGCGAACCTGAAAGAGATATGATGCGTCTTGTAATCATGGAACGATCAACAGCCTTCAATTTCAACCGGAGTTGCCCATAGCAATCATGGATTTAACGAGGCTTTTAAACCGATGTCGCCAGGGAGATGAACTGGCCTGGGAGGTGCTTGTGAGACAGCATCAGGGACGAATCTGCGCCATAGCCTACGGCTACCTTGGCGACCAGGATGAGGCTTCTGACCTCGCCCAGGAGATTTTTGTCCGCATCTACCAGCGACTGGACACCTGCCAGGACCCGGAAAAATTCCAATCCTGGCTGACGCGCATTGCCCGCAATGCCTGCATCGATCATTTGCGTCGAATGAAGGCCCGGCCCCCCCGGCAGGATATTCCAGCCGATGAAATGCACAATTTGGCCGGCAGCATGGGTGATCCGGAACAGGATTGGGTGAGCAACAACCGAAAAAAACTGGTTTTCCGGGCTCTTCAGGAGCTCAGCGAGATCAACCGCGAAATCATCCTGCTGAAGGATATCCAGGAATTGTCCCTGGAAGAAGTGGCCGAATTGCTGGACGTGCCTGTGGGTACGGTGAAATCGCGATCCAGCCGGGCGCGTATAGAATTGGCCCGGGTTATTTCCGGTTTCGGATTTGGTCCGGACGGGGATTTGAACGCGGGGGTGGCCTCATGAACCGCAAAAATCGCGATAAAAACAACGATTTTGTGCGCAACGTATTGTCCCGCACCAGTGGTTCGCCCTGTGAGCGGGCCTTGGGGCAATTGCCTGATTTGGCCGATGGTCTTTTGGAAGACCTGGATCGTCAGCTGGTTCAGGCTCACCTGGAGCATTGCACCGGTTGCCGTTCAGTGGCGGTGGTTCTCGGGTGGGTTCAGCCTTTGCTGGCCGATTTGGCCGAGCTGGATCCCGGACCGGCTTTCACCCAGGCAGTGGTTGCCCGCACCTCAGGTGCTTTGCATCCCCTGGCCAAAGCGGCCCGCCGGGGTGAGACAGTGGGACCATTGGGAGTGATCGATCGCTTGGGGCATTGGTGGCAAGAGCAGATTTTCCGCCCTCGTTTTGCCATGGAAGTGGCTTATGTGGCCACGGTGATTCTGGTTTTGCTGACTTCGGTGCCGGGTGCGCCCCTGCAACAAGAGGCCCGGCAAGCCAAGGAAATGATTCAGGCTGGTCCGCGGGCAATGCCTCTTGTCGGTCAGCTGATGACCATTGGGGAAGACCAAATGGACCAGACCTTTGGTGAAATCCGGGGTCATACGAAGAGCAGATGGCAAAGGGCGCGAATCAATTTCGACTCGCGAGTAGAGCGCACCAGGGAACCCAGTGGGGCCATGGTGGGGCATTTGAAACTGGCCTGGAATGGGGGACGAACAGGACAGTTGAATCAGGCTGGCTACCAGCTCTTGGAAGCAAGCAAAGATTTCCGCCGAACCTGGAACCAGTGGTGGCGGAATCAACAGGAAACCAATCGGATCCATCCGAATTCATAGAAAGGCAGAACCATGTTTGGTCTATCCAATAACAATCCCGGAGAGAACAATCCGGAAGGGCAACAGGAAGGTAAAATCATGAGCAACGAACAGAATTACCAGCATCCGGGCAACGGTTCCGAACAGCAATACAATCAGGCTGGTGACCCTGTGTACGCTGCCGGCCGCAAGGTGCGCAACCCGAACTTGCCCTACAAATCAGTATCTTTGGCCACCTGGTTGTCACTCTTTCCCGGACTGGGTCAAACCTATATCGGGTACTACCAACTGGGGTTCATGTATGTGGTGATCATGGCCATGTGCATCACGGTGCTGAGCCTGGGTATTATGGCACCATTCATTGGTCCCCTGCTGGCTTTCTTTTGGATTTTCAACCTGATTGATGCCAACCGTCGGGCCAATAATTACAACCGGGCCCTGGAAGGAACCGGTCAAAGCGATATTCCCCCTGATTTTGAGATGCCCAATCTCAAGGGTAGTTTGCCCATAGGGATTTTGCTGATGGTTTTGGGAGCCTTGATCATCCTCGACCTGAACTATGGTGTTTCCATGGAATGGATTGAAGACTGGTGGCCTCTGACACTGGTGGGCTTTGGTGGTTGGTTGGTCTATAAGGGCCGCAAAAAGAGCGACTGATTGCAAGTGTGGTACTGGTGGCCGCATGGGTTGCAAAACCTATGCGGCCACGCTGGTTTTTATCCCTATCAAAAATCAGGTGAGACTCTTCCAAATATTTTCGACCCGGTGAAAAACAGCATTCCAGGTGAATTGTTCGAGATCAGGAAGTGCCCCGGGTGGAGCTTCCAGACTGCGAGTCAATGCTTTTACCAGATTCCTGGTGAATCCGGGCAAATCTTCAGAAATGGGCGTATCCACATTCACCAGCCGAGGCAATGGAACCAACTCCAGGGATGATCCCAGAACGGGGGCAATTTGCTCCAAAACGCCGGGAAGCGCACTGGCCACCAGGCGGCATCCACAGGCAGCGGCCTCCACCAAAACCAGCGGCACACCTTCGTAGAAAGAAGGCAGGACACAGACTCGGCAGCGTTGCATCAGGCTGGCCAGATTTTCCTGATCCAGCATTCCGTGCATGATGACACCGCTGCCCAGGTCATTCATGCGGCTGCGCAATTCTTCCGCCTCGGGTCCCGAGCCATCGCCGGCCACCTGCAGCCGCAATTGCGGCCATCGTTCAGCCAGTTGGACAAAAGCATCCAGGAGCTGGGGAAGACCTTTGGCTTTGCTGAATTTTCCTACATACAGGAGATCTTTTCGCAGTGGATCCCTGTTGAGATTTCCAGGACTGAACACTTCATCCCGAAAACCCACTCCGACAACGGTGATGCGGTTGCCCGGGATGTTGAGGGCGTCAGCCAATACAGTGGCGTGATCCCGGCGCAAGACAAGGAAATGATCGTTCCTTCCACAACCCGCAAT
>JAUUYW010000361.1 GCA_030590265.1 Candidatus Krumholzibacteriia bacterium | reverse complement strand
CCTCCTTGGTGCCGGCAAAGAGTTCTCTGATGGGTCCCAGAATCTGCAAGTAGGTGGCAGGATTGGAGCGGCTGGTTTTGCCAATAGGTGTTTGATCAACCTGAATAACCTTGTCCACACCATGGGCACCCTGAATGGAAGAAAACGGGAAAGCCCTGCCGGTGCCGCCCACTACTTTGGTGGTCAAACCATCATAGATGCAACCATTCATCAGGCTGCTTTTGCCGGAACCTGAAAGCCCCGTCAGAGTCACAAAACGCTGAAGAGGAATGCGCACATCCACATCCCGCAAATTGTGCAGCCGCGCGCCCTTGACAGCCAGCCACTGGTTGTTTCGAAACTCCCGCGTATTGGCTTTGAGATGCGGAACCTCTCCCCGCATATGCAGGGCGGTAACTGTTTCACCACCATCGATCAACTTATCCAGGGGTCCCTGATAAACCACATGACCACCGTTGCTGCCGGCTCCCGGTCCCAACTCCACAAAATGGTCGGCTGCTCTCAGCACGGCCAAATCATGCTCCACCACCACCACGGTATTTCCACCCGCAACCAGATCGTGCAAGGTGGCGATGAGGCGGTCAACATCCCCCGCATGCAGCCCGCAGGTGGGTTCGTCCAGTACGTACAATGTATCCACAAGCCGGGCCCCCAAGGCATTGGCCAGATGAATGCGCTGGGCTTCTCCCCCGGATAAGGTCCGGGTCAGTCGATCCAAAGTCAGATAGCCCAGCCCAACCCGATTCAGGAAGGTCAGGCGGTTGATTACATCCTCGCGCACCTCACCCGCGGCAGCAATGGCGGTCTGGTTCATGCGGATGCCGTTGATTTTCACCAGGGCATCCTCCACGGAAACGGATCCGATCTGCCCGAGGTTCATTCCCTGGACTTTCACCGCCAGAGCTTCGCTCCGCAGCCGACTGCCGCTGCAGGCCCGGCACAACGTATCGCCCATAAAACGCCGGGTAAAAAACCGATGGTGCCCCCGCTTCATCTCTTTGCGCATCTGGATCAAATAGGGTATGACGCCAGCATAACCCTTGTCACCGCCGTCGAGAATCAGCAGCTGTTGCTTGCGTTTCAGCTTGGCAAATGGTGCATCGGTGGGAATTTTGTGCCGCCCGCAAAAGCGCAGCAAAGCAGTGAACTGACGGCTGAAGCTCTCGGTCTTCCAGGGCTTGACTGCCCCTTCGCGCAGGGTCAGACCAGGGTCGGGAATGATTTTATCTTCGTCGAATTCCAGTTTGTTGCCAAAGCCGTTGCAGGCCGGACAGGCCCCTTCCGGAGAGTTGAAGGAGAACAAACGGGGGGTTAGTTCGGGGAAAACCCGGCTGCAACTGTTGCACCGCAAATCGTTGGAATATTCTTCACGCCAGGTGCCATCGGCCAGCCTGATCACAGCCCAGCCGTTAGCCTGCTCCAGAGCCAGATCCACCGCTTCGATAAAACGGGAGCGCGACTTGGACACCAGCTTGAGGCGGTCCACTACCACGTCAATGGTATCTTTAGAAGTTGGTAGAGGACGGCTTTCCAGATCGGGATCATCGAGACGAATGGTTTCACCGTTGAGAACGGCCCGCTGGAAACCCTGGGCAAGCAAGGGCTCCCACCAACCGATGGCCGCGGTCTCTCCTGAAATAATCTGGGGAAAACAAATCAGCAGCAGGGCGGCTTCCTCCTGCCCTTTTCGCACTGAACGCCAAATGGTGGCTGGGCTCTCTTTTTCGACCTTCTCTTCGCATTCAGGGCAAACTATTTTGCCCACCCGGGCCCACAGAACCCGCAGATAGTCGTTGATTTCAGTGACGGTGCCCACGGTGCTGCGTCCACTGGTGACCGCGTTGCGCTGTTCGATGGCGATGGCCGGGCTGATGCCGTCGATCCAGTCCACATCGGGTTTGGGAAGACGGGCCAGAAACTGCCTGGCATAGGTGCTCAACGACTCCACATAACAGCGTTGGCCCTCGGCGTACAAGGTGTCGAAAACAAGGGAAGACTTCCCCGAACCTGAAAGGCCTGAGACGGCTGTCATGGTACCACGGGGGAAATCGACATTCACATCTTGCAGATTGTGCTGGCGCGCGCCTTTGATATGGATCCACTCAGTCAAAAAAATACCTCGGAGGGTCAAAATACTTTTGACGAACTCAATAATTTGGGGTGCGAAGCGATCAAATACGATAACAGAGGTTTGCTCTCACGCCAATCTGAATTAGTTTCAAGCAATGATCCATCCCGACTTTCTGCCAAAACCACTGAAGGAATAGCATGTCCGAAGACTTTAAGAACCTGCTCACAACCATCGACACCCTGCGCAACCCTGGTGGCTGCCCCTGGGATCGCAAACAAAACCTTTTGAATGCCGCGCGCTACCTTATGGATGAAGCCGCAGAGTTGGTGGAGTCGGCCCTCGAAGGTGACGAAGCAGGCTGCGAAGAAGAGTTGGCCGACCTGCTCTTCATGACCAGTTTCTGCACCCGCATCCTCAGTGAAACCCGAAAAGTGGACATGCACGATATTGCCCGCATCGGCAACGAAAAGCTCATCCGCCGTCACCCCCATGTTTTTGGGGCAGACAACGCCGACAATAGTGGAGATAGTCAGGAACACTGGAATGCCATCAAGGCTGAAGAGAAAAGAGCCAAAGGCATCGACCCCGACAGGGAATCAACTCTCAAGGATATGCCTGCCAGCACTGCGCCCCTGCACCAGGCCTACAACTACCAAAAAGATGCCGTGTCCGTTGGTTTCGACTGGCCCAATATTCTTGGGGCATGGGAAAAGCTCAAGGAGGAGCAAACGGAATTTGAAGAGGCCGTCTCCGAGGGAGATCGCCAGGCCATGGAACACGAACTTGGCGATGTCCTCTTCTCGGTGGTGAATGTGGCCCGCTGGTTGAAAATCCAACCGGACATGGCCTTGCGCCAGGCCAACAACCGCTTCCGCTCGCGCTTTCATCTGGTGGAAGAGGAGTTTAACGATGAGGACCGAAAAATGAAAGATGCCTCCATTGAAGAACTGGAGGCATCCTGGCAGCGGGCCAAGAAAAGATTGGCCGATGGGCAGTAACGCGGAAACGTGTCCCTATTCCGGGCACCCGTCGTCATCATCCACCCCATCATAATCTTCAGGTTCGTTGGGGCAGGTGTCCTCGTCATCAACTATCCCGTCCAGGTCGTTGTCCAAATCCGGGCACCCATCTTCATCCTCAAAGCCATCCATGTCTTCGGGGGTGTCGGGACAACCATCAGCTTCATCAGCAATGCCGTCGCCGTCCCGGTCCAGAAAATCATCAGGGCAACCGTCTTCGTCACGGTGGCCGTCAAAATCTTCGGCTTCGTTGGGGCACATGTCCCAGCGGTCCAGAATGCCGTCCTGGTCGTTGTCCGGATCCGGAATGCCGTCGTCGTCTTCCCAGCCATCGAAATCTTCGGCTTCGTCCGGAGCGCCGTCCAACTCATCGGGGATGCCATCGCCATCGTTGTCATATTCGGGGCAGCCATCGCTGTCCTGATAACCATCCAGATCTTCAGGAGACATGGGACAGAAATCTTTGCGGTCGACGATGCCGTCGCCGTCCTGATCGCGCCCGCCAATGGAGAACTGGCGGGAGATTCCCACCTGCATGATCCATTCGGGAAAGGCGGGATCCCAGCCGGAGTCGGGGTCATCCTTCATGAGGCTGGTCAGGTAGGAGGTGTGCAGGGCCCATCCTTCCACCACACCCCAGCGCAAGCCCGCGCTGAGGGCCGAAAACTGTTCCCGGTTGGACACCACATCCGTTCCCTGGAATCGATCCTGGCTGTATTCCACCCACAGAGAAGTTGTGTTTTTGCGG
>JAUUYW010000207.1 GCA_030590265.1 Candidatus Krumholzibacteriia bacterium | reverse complement strand
GATTTGAAAGGCGAACGGAAGGCTGGAATGACCAAAATCCGTGAAGCCATTTTTTTGGCCAGAACAAATTCCGCCATGGCAACATGTCCGTTGTGAACCGGGTCCAGGGATCCACCAAGAACCGCAAGTTCCATGATCAGTCATCATCCGCGTCGAGCTCTGCGTCCAACTCTTCGTTCAACTTGGCCAGGGCCTTCTTGGCAGAATGGCGGTAGTCACTGTCAGGGAAATCCCGAATCAATCGTTCATACATTTCGGCAGCCAGCTCGTAATCATTCACCCGCAGGGCGCCTTCTCCCCGCTCCCAGAGTACACGATCCAGGAGTCGACTGTTGGTTTCTTCTTCCAGGACCAGACCCAGTGTCATGACGACCGCTTCGTACCTTTTCAATTGGCGGAAGACATTGACCTGTTTCAAGCGCTTGCTCACCATCAGATCGCTGATGTCGCGCATGGTGGAGATCACTTCATCCATATGTTTGGATTGCGGATAGGTTTGGCTGAATTTCAGGAATTGCAAACGGGCTTCGTGAGCACCGGTGATATCCCGTTCCACGCCACCGACCTGCTTATAATAGGCTATTCCCATTTGAAACATGGCGTCTTCAGCACGATTGCTGGTGGGGTAATCCTTGCCCAGAATCTGCAACTCCACCACACACAGCGGATACTCTTCCATGTTCATGTAGGTCATGGCTTTTTGATACTGGGCTTCGGCGGCCAGGGTATCGGTGGGGCTGTGGCGGACAAAAGCTTCCAGGGCACTGATGGCTTCCGGATATTTCTCCTGCTCCACAAAAAGCATTCCCCGTTCATAGGACCCTGATGGAAAAGGGTTGCCTGCACCACAACCGGACAAAACCAGCCCGGAAAAAACTAAAATGAAAGCCATCAGGAACATGACCAGGCTGCTGCCCTTAGCCAGTTTGATTTTCACTGAATCCTCCCCGGGAACTAGCCCGGATAATTTGAATTAGTCGCCGGTGTTGGAAAAATAAACGGCCACCAAGCCGGCCAGGGTTCCCAAAACGATGATTTCTTCCATGCGGCTTTTCCAACCGCTTTCGGAAGTTTCAGCTGTGGTGAAAGCATAGAGATCAGAATCCACCATTTCGAATTGATCAGCCGATACCCGATCATTGAATTGACGCTGAATGCGCTCGCTCAGCAGGATTCTTCCGGAATTGGCCATGACCACATCCACCTGGACAGTAACTTTCATCTCACGGTCAACCCACCGTCGCCACAAGCCAAGGGTGCGGCCAACTTCCGGGTAGACCAATTCCACGCCGTGCACGCTGAAAGAATAAATGCAGTCAACAGCAGCCTGCCGAGCGGGGTCTTCATCTTCCAGATAAATACCGTAGCCCAGCCCTCCCAACACCCGCACTGAAGCTGATTTGAAAAGCTCGTTTTCCTTGCTGCTCATCTCTTGCACCAATTGCACTGCAGCAGGCGGCGAAGGTAGCACACGGGCCGTAGATGCTACGATTTCGGCCATGATCGCCTCGGTGAGCCAAATATTGGTTCGGATGGTGTCTGGTTCTGCAGCCGAGGGCAAACCCAGTGGGCCGGAGCTCAAGGCCTTGGTCCCTGTTTCGGAAGGCTCTTGATCGCCGGGCTCTTCAGCAAAGGTGGACCAAGGAGCCACCGTCAACAAAAAAACGAGAAAAAGCAGAGACGGCACGCTCCTGGCAGCATCGGCTTTCAAATTGGATTTTTTGGTGAAAAGACGATTCATCTTTTCCCTGGCCCTTCACTGCTGTGGGAACTGCTCACTGGCAGGGCCCAAGTGTCGTATGAGGTTGCGGCGCGGAATTCAGCGGGGAGCCACTGTCCGGGCTCCAGGTTTTTTCCTGGCAACATAACCACTCCATCAAGATCATAACCGTAATGATAACTCCGCCCAAGAGCCACCGGCCCGGGGTTTTGCACCAGATCCCAAGCTTGCCTGTTTTCCGAGGAATCAAGCCAGTGGGCTTCATCCATGGAACGCAATACTTCCAATTCCGAGGCGAAATCCGCATCAGAGGGATCAAAAACCTTATCGACCACTACATCGAAAACCTTACCCAGGCGAGCACTCTGCCGCCGTTGGGAAATCTCGGATTGCAGATCCATGATCAAGGCTTCGCGATCATAAATAACTTCCGCAGGAACCATATCCGGCATTTTTGCCGCGGGAGTTCCCTTCTCCGGAGAGTAACGGTAGGTCCCGAGGTGGTCAAATTCCACTTCGGCCAAAAAATCGGCCAGAATTTCCACGTCTTCCTCTTCTTCACCAGGAAAGCCCAGCAGAGCAGTGGAACGCAATACCAGCTCTGGGTGATGTTTGCGCAGAGTCGTGAAAAAATCAGGCGAAGATTTGCTCCCGCCGGGTCGTTTCATGGCTTTCAGAATCCGCGGCGAAGCGTGTTGAATGGGCAACTCCAGGTATTTGGCCACTTTTTCCAGGTCAAGCAGGCGCAAAAGATCATCTGTGGAAACCAAACCTGAATACAAATACAAGAGGCGGATGTTCCGCAATCCTTCAACATCATTCAGGGCAGTGACCAGATCCAGCAGATTTTCTCCCGTATCGCGACCGAAATCACTGGTGTTCTGGC
This sequence comes from Candidatus Krumholzibacteriia bacterium, assembly GCA_030590265.1. Lineage (GTDB taxonomy): Bacteria > Krumholzibacteriota > Krumholzibacteriia > LZORAL124-64-63 > LZORAL124-64-63 > LZORAL124-64-63. The sequence goes on along the minus strand of JAUUYW010000207.1, from coordinate 3,622 downwards.
TGACCAGCTGAATTTCGGTGACACCACGCCCAACCAGACCCTGAACCTCCCGGACCAGCTCATTCACCGGGCGGCTCATTTGGCGTCCCCTGATCATGGGAATGCGACAGAAAGTGCAGTTGCAATTGCATCCTTCGCCAATTTTTACAAAGGCCAGATGCCCAGGTGTCAGCAGGGGGCGGTCCAGCATTCCTGTGTAGTTGGCTTCCATGGGGTCTGATACGATGGGCTTTCCCGCCATGGGAAAAGCGTCGTTGTTGTGTTTTGGCGATTTGTTGTCCTCAAGGGAATCATCCGGACTTTCGGAAACTCCCAAACAGGCCGCCACCACCCGATCAAACTGCCCCACACCGGCAACCACATCAACACCGGGAAATTTTTCCTGAATCAGGTCACCACTTTCCTGGGACCAACAGCCACAGACCACCAGGGTTTGACTGGTTTTGTAGTCGATGAGGGCTTGCAGGGTTTCTTCGCTGTCGCTGCGAGCGGCATCGATAAAACCACAGCTGTTCAAAACCCAGATGTCGGCTTCGTCCAGGTCATTGACCGCCTGAACCCCATGCAGGGCAAAACGGCCCAAAAGGGCTTCAGAATCAACCAGGTTTTTATCGCAGCCGAGAGTGGCGCAATAGACTTTTCGCTGGGACGCAGGCTCGGTCAATTTGTTCACCCTTGTCCCTCCTGTGCATCGGGCAGGTCTTCGGGACCAATGAGAACATCGCGTGCCTTGCTGCCAGTGAACGGTCCAACCACTCGGGACTCTTCCAACATGTCCATCAAGCGCCCAGCCCTGGTGTAGCCAATGCGAAGGCGCCGTTGCAGCAATGAAGTGGACCCGCTCTGATGCTGAACCACAATGCGCATGGCGTCTTCGTAAAGATCATCATCCCCGGTGTGCATCAGCCCGCCTTCAGGCTTTTCGTTCAAGGTGATCTCATCGGTAGTGCCTGAGTATTGCATCCAGTGCCGGGTGATGGCTTCGCACTCATCAACATCAATGAAGGAGCCGTGAACACGAACAGGCAAAGCCCGTCCAGGCTGCAGATAGAGCATATCACCGTGGCCCAGCAGTTGTTCGGCACCCTTCATATCCAGGATGGTTCGCGAATCGTTCATCTGAATCACCCTGAAGGCAATGCGGCAGGGGATGTTGGCCTTGATGACACCGGTCAGCACATCCACACTGGGGCGCTGGGTCGCCAGAATCAGGTGGATTCCCACGGCACGAGCTTTCTGGGCCAGGCGCGTGATAAGATCTTCCAGGTCCTTACCAAGCTGCAGCATGAGGTCGGCCAACTCGTCCACAATGGTCAGGAAGAAAGGCATGGGTTCGGTAACTAATTCACCGTCGTCATCCTTGACCTCGCCCCTGGCAATCTTGTCGTTGTACTGTTGAATGTTGCGCACCGAGCACTTGGCCAGCTTGCGGTAGCGATATTCCATCTGAGCCACCATCCACTGCAGAGCCTTGAGCGACTCTTTGGGCTCGGTGACTACCGGCAAAAGCAGATGGGGAATGCCGTTGTAGACATTCATTTCCAGCATCTTGGGATCAATCATCACCATGCGCAGGGTGCTGGGGTCGTTGGTCAGCAACAAATGGCTGATGATGGCATTGAGGCAAACGGACTTCCCGCTGCCGGTGCTGCCCGCCACCAGGAGGTGCGGCAGACTGGCGATGTCGATGGAAACCGGTCGTCCCACCACATCCTTGCCCAGGACAACCTGCAGGGGTTTGCGTTTGTCGTTGCCAACCAACTCAATGACTTCCCGCAGGCGAACCATTTTGGCCACGTGATTGGGGATTTCAATTCCGACGGCAGCTTTGCCGGGAATGGGTGCTTCCATGCGGATGGTGCGCGCCCTCATGGCCAAGGCCAGATCGTCGGTGCGCTGCACGATTTGGTTGACCCGGATACCATGGCCGGGCTGGAACTCAAAAGTGGTGACCACCGGACCGGGGCGGACATCCTTGACTTCACCTTCAACACCAAAACTGCGCAAAGTGCTCTCCAGAAGGTCGGCAGCGGCATCCATCTCAACTGTGGAGACAGTGGAAGTATCAGGATCACCTTGAGTGAGCAATTTCACCGATGGAAGAACAATGGGCCCTCTGGCCTTGCGGGGCTTTTTCTTTTTGCGGGCGGTGGGCGCTTGTTCGGACTCTCCACTGGGCAAAGGAGCTTCTCCCTCACCCATGTATTCTCCGGATGCCCCGGCCAGGATCAACTCTTCAGTATTCTGGTTGGGTGCTGCTGCCACAGGTTTGGTGACAGGGTCCGTCACCGGAGGTGTGTGGTGGCGCCGCGGCTCTTTGGATTTATCATCATCCCTGTTGTCATTGTTCGGTTCCGCAAACGCAGTGCTTCCCTGTTCCAGGTCTTTTTGTTCACGTTCCTTTTGTCGTTGGATTTTATTTTCGGCCCTGGAGGCTTTCCGATCTTCAATCCACAAGCCCAAGTCCTCAAATGCTTCCTGCAGAAAACCACTCAATGAAGTGATTGGCCAGACAAGGGCCTTGCCCATTATTTGACCGAATGCCATCAGCCCACGCCCAACATTTCCCAAGACCGGTATCAACCAGCCAAGCCAAGGCTTGAAAGCAAAAACCAGAGTAACAACCAGAAGCAAAGTAAGGAAAATGAGGCTGCCGATGGAGCCAAACAGAGATGCAAAGCCCTGGGCCACGTAATAGCCAACCGCACCACCCAGCCGGGCTCCACTGTGTTCAAATAAATTGATTTCAGGTTGGGCCAGCCAACTGGAGGTGACAACCCACAATGGCAAAGCCCGCAGAATCCATTGACGCATCACCCAGGGTCGACCGAAAAGGAAAGTCAGTCCTGCGGCTCCTAAAAATACGGGAAATGCCCAGCACCAGATATCACCAAAGATAACATGCAGGACAACTCCCAGGACGGAGCCCACATAACCACCGGGGTGATTCCCATTGATCAGGCCAACCGGTTCGCCATCGGTGAACATCTGCCACCAGGGACCAACGCCACCGACCAGGGACAACCCCAGAAAAGCGGCAATGGCCACCAACAACAATCCACTGAGCCAACCGGCTTGATACCAGGGTTTGGCTGTTCCTTTACGCTTCTTCGCTTTTCGCCCGGACACGCAAGCCCTCCTGCAGGTGAGATAATTCATCTTCCAGGAAACTTGTGGTCGCTTTCCCTGCCAGGAAAACAGGATTGTCCAGCACCTCGAGGTGGAACGGCGTGCTGGTGGGCAGGCCTTCGAACACACACTCGTTCAGGGCCCTTCGCATCCTTGCGACAGCTTCCTCACGATCTTTGCCATGGGTAATGATTTTGGCCAGCAGTGAGTCATAATAGGGTGGCACCATATAGTCGGAATAGACATGGGTGTCCACGCGGACTCCGGGTCCTCCTGGGGCGTGGTAATAGAAGACCCGGCCTGGGCAGGGCATGAAATTTCGCTCCGGATTCTCAGCGTTGATCCGACATTCGATGGCGTGGCCCCTGACCACGACATCTTTCTGTTGAAAGTCAAATTTCTCACCGGCGGCCACCCGGATCATCCACTTCATCAGATCGAATCCGGTAACCATTTCAGAAACCGGATGCTCAACCTGTATACGTGTGTTCAT